>CAUJDY010000001.1 GCA_963169805.1 Bdellovibrionota bacterium
TCTGTTTTTAGTAGTTATATCGTGCCAGAAGAAGAGAATTGAATTTCTTCTTCTGATTTTAAAATTAAAAAAATACAACAATACAAAATATGTATTTATAATTTTTCAGAAATGCCGTAGTATAGATCTATGGGGCAAAGAGTTTTAAGACACATAGAGCGGGCAAAGTTTTTTCTAAAAGACGTCTACACGGTTCAAGGGCGCCGTTTTGCTCAAAAATACTACTCTGTTCTTGTCATTTTACTAGGAATACTGCTTCTAACTATCTATTTTAACTCTACTTACACCCATGCTCAGCAAAGAATGGATCTAGACGACCTCGAAGTTAAAGGGGAGCTTCAAAACGATGACCGCCTCAATATTCTAGCTCGTGAGCGTAACGAACTTAGAAACTATGTGAAGTTTCGCACTAATTTTAGATCTGAGATGGTGGAAGAACTGCCTCAGCCCGCACCCGGCGTAAAGTACTAATTGTCCTCTTCTATATTTTGAAATAAACTCTTCTCGCAAAGGGGAGATGTACCATGAAGTCACTAGTTTTATTTGTCGTTTTTTAAGTCTAATCGTTCAGGCTGAGCCGCAGCTCTTAACCGTTAGGGGCGTTGCTTGTGTAAAATCAGAAGATCCTAAAGTGCCTGCATATCCTTTAGGAACATTGGCTTACGAATTTCAAATAGATGATATCAACCTAGATTCAAATATTCATATGGATCTTGGATTAAATATATACAGATGTGCAAAGGTCGATGGTCTTTACGGGTGGCTGTTAATTCCATCTCCAATCTCTCTTTATGCTTACATGCAAAGAGCTTATGAAACTCCTAAAGAGTGGAAAACGCGCGGTTACTGGGATACTCACTCTCTTGAAAAAATGCAGAGTAAATATGTCTATGATATTCAGTATCGTATGAGTTTGAAAAAATTTTTGAGTCGTGCGGAATATGCAGATTGGAAGGCTGGAAAGTCTATAACAACATACACAAAACTAGATCTAGCGTCTGAGCGGGGATATCACTCGCAAGGCTACCAAATACTCAAGCTCTCCATACAAAACAACCATGTAACGGCTGAGTTAAAATAGAGTACTGCTCTGTTTATTCTGCAGATTCAGAAGACAGGTCTGTGCTATCTTCTGGCATTGCTTCGCCGTTCCCACGAACTGCGAAGTTAATTCCGTTCCAACCTTCAGAAATTAAGGTGTTCATCACGCGCTTAACATAGACGATCGGAGTATTAACATCTGCTTGGATATTGACTTGCCCCTTGAAGGGCTCATCAGGACGAATGGTTTGCATTAAAATTCTAATTTGCTGAAGTTTAGCTTTTAAAAGTGGTAAATTTGCGTCTTTTTCTTCTAGATAAACTGGATTATCTCCAATTTTTTCAGCCTCCAAAACAACTCCAGCATTAGTTATTGATATCAGAGGCAAACTCTCCATTGGGCGTGAGTGTTGAGCGTCTGGCAGCTTTACGTCTTTAGAAATAAAAAAAACCTCTCCAGTTGCAGAGAAGTTCATAATTAGAAAGATCACAAGAGTTGAGAACATATCAATCATAGCTGTCAGGGGGAGTTGAGCTTCACCCTCGTCTTTATGACCATGCAATTTTTCCCGAGTTTTTTTGAGATCATACTTGGGGTGAATATGATAGCCCGGGGGTTGAATTTTACGCTTAATAGGTCCTTTTAAAAACGACATTTCAAATCCTTATAAAATATCAATTTATTATTGTGTATTAACGCCAACATCAGGAAAACCCGCACCAACTAGAAGATCAAAGGTTTGAATCATCTGGTTATAAACAATTTGGTTCTCTGTGTTTAAAATCACATCTTTTTTCTCTGGATATTTTCCTCGCCAGTTATCTAGAACTCGTTGCATTTTTTCGGCATCTATTGCTCCAGATAAATTTGCAATTTTATAATTTTTTTCTGTTAGAACACGCCCTGCTTGAGTGACATTTTCTCCCATCTCTACGCGATCTTTTAAAATCGTAACAGTGAGAGTCTCTTTGCGTGCGTTTGGATTTTCGTTTGCGGCTGCGCTATCTGAACTCGTGACGTTATCAACGTTTGTAGATAACGTCTCAAGTTGACTCCATACTGCTGTCATAATCAAAAACACAATCAGTGTAGAGAATAAGTCGATAAAAGGGACTAAGTTTAAATCGTCTTTACTTCCGCCGCCAGCCACAATTGAACTCCTTATCTAGCTATTTTATCTCTGTTTGAGAGAATAAAGTTTAAAGTTGCAACGCTGGACTCGTGAATATCGTCTACAAGTCTTTGAGCCCATGAATTAATCCATCCGTACGCCCCAAGAAGTGGAATTGCAACAAGAAGTCCGAAAGCTGTACAGTTGAGAGCTTCACCAATTGCATTAGATAGCAGCGTCGCTTTTTCCGCAGGAGCTACGTTTGCAACAGCAGAGAAGGCGCCAATCATACCGCCCACAGTTCCAAGAAGTCCTACGAGTGTTGCTAGGTTTGCAAGCATCGATAATAAGCCAACGCGCGCTTGAATTCTTGGGATTTCACGAAGTGCAACTGCATCCATAGCTGTTTGTACTTCTTCGTCATCTTTTCCATTTTGAACAGAAACAAGTCCTGCTCTCATGATATTCGTCAGTGGACTTTTGAGTTGTGATACAACTGAAATCGCTTTATCGATTTGTCCTTGCAGAACATAAGAATTAATATGGTTCAGAAGTTCGTCTTTATTGACTGTTCCTGCATTTTTGAGTGTATTGATTTTATCCCACAAAACTGCAACGCCAATCATAGAAGTGAGAAGAATTAAGTGCATGAAAAATCCGCCATGGCGGTAGTGTTCTAGAGCTGTTTCGATCATTTTTAGAGTCCCCCTTTAAGGTATTATTCTACCTCACAAAAAGGGGAGCTGACGCCATCTGAAACTGAAATCTAGACTTAAGGCTTTAGTTGTTTTTGTGGAACTGATCTTGCATTTTACACAAGCTTGCTATGGAAATCATATTGAGGATATTGACTGCCATTTTATTCGTTCTAAGCCCTTATCTAGAGGCTCAAAGCCTCTGTGCTAGCTATTTTTTTAGTTTACAGCCCAAAAGCGGCTACATGGAAAATAGCAGTCATGACAACTCATTGACAACATTTGTTCATGTTGTAGATCTCATTCAAAAAATCCCGAACGAGGGTTGGGATAATTTAGGGATTTATATTGTAAGATCACCGCATGTTGAAGTTCCGATTGTAGCTAAACTCACAGCTTATCAATCAGATTTTTTAACGATTAGTCAAATGGCTCATACGGTATCTATGTCTACGTCATACTCTACAAAATATTATGGAGTTGCTGATATACAGCTTCAAAAAGGTCATACACAAAAAGCTTATTTATCAGAATATGTTGAGGGAATAGTTAGTAAAGATTCCAAAGTTGTATCCAATATCCGCAACATTACTATGAGGCAGGTTGAAACGGCATTCAGAGAGCTCTTGCAAGCAGATGTTTTACCTTTAGATTTTCAATTTATAGTTCAAAAAGATGGATCTATTAAGATTATAGATACAGATTTATATCAATCGCGAAATACATTACAGAACAACGCTCAGATTCGTGATGGATACGCTACACCCAGAGGCGAAGTGGAGCGATTTTTAGATAAAACGCGTGATCCTTTACAGGGGGATATGATATGGGGAGTGGATGTTTTTAATAAACTTCCAACGGATATAAAAGAAAGATCTATTCAGCTCATGAGAGAGTTTCATAGAAAAGCTCAAGAATTGTTAGAGAGGTAGATGTAGAGATGAGTTTTTTTACTAAAATCATTTTACTTACATTGATTTTCACTGGAACAAGTTTGCAGGCTAAAAATCAATGCGTTGTCTATTTTAATAAAAGTAAAACTTTAAAGCAGCTTGCCTATGAGACTTTCTTAGAATTTGATCGCTACGCTGTTAAAACAGAAGAGTGGGTGGTTTCCCCGGAAACAGAAACCAGAATTCAAAAGATTTTTGAAACTCATGATGATTATATACCGCTTGAAACTAAGATGATTTACTTATTTCAAGAGCTCACGCAAGGTCGATATCAAGAATTATCGCCAGCTAAACGGTTTCTTGCAAGACGAGCTTTGAAAGATGTTTTAGCTCAAAAATCTATTTACTCTCATACCTTGGGTCGATTATTAGCAGTTATAGCCGGTCCTCATTATAACCCGGTGTTAAATCGTGTTGTGATTCCAAGAGAAGGTCGAGTGGATAATCTATCACGACCACTTATCGCTATTCATGAAGTTGAACATATGTTTGATAGAAATAGAAATCTTATGGGAACACTCGTGGCTCTGAAAGTATACGTCACTGAACTTTTTATGTACCTTAGAACCCCAATGACGCCTCTACTTGTGCGTCGAGCAGAGTCTAGAAGCATTGGTGCTCAGTGGGAGTTTGTCAGAAGAATTCCTACGGAATTACGAGAAAGTATTATTAAAATTTTAAATGAAAAAAAAGAAAGTGATCAAAAGATAAGTTCTCAAGAGACTATAGATAAGATTAAAAAAATATCAGATTCAGGTGCCCTATCAAAATTGCGAGAAATTTTAAATAAGATTCAATTTACCACTGTTAACGAAGTGAGCTACTCTGAATCTAGCAAGTTAGTTGAAGTGTTGTTTCTAAGAAATATACAGAATATCAAAAAACTAAGGAAGTTAGTAAAATTACATCTTAAATCTGGAACTCTTTCGCAAGCAGAAAGTGATTTTGTTAGAAGTATTATTAAAAAAGGCTTAGACGCGGATGTTTTTAACGCTCAATATGCTGAGTATAGTAAGAGCGAGGATGTACGACGAGTCATTCAGCATTTAATACGAGAAAATTTGAACGAAAGATGGAATAGAACATTAAAAGCTAGGCTTGATTACATATTTTTAAAAAGCCTTGAGCTTGCTGAGCTCGGCAAGCAAGATTTTATTGAGCAGATGTCTCATGTGCATGGATACAGTTTAGAAAATTTAGTGAAGCGACATTATGAATTTGATGGATTAAGGAAATTTGTTTTATATATGTCTGGTATGCATATTTTTACAATGTGGCTATCGCAAGATTATACTTCGACCCATGCAATAATAGCATATGATATCCGCCTGCTATTCGAACTTGTCTATGCTTTGGTAGGCTTATAATCTAAAAATTAAAGTCTTCCGAATGGGAATCCAATATTTGGAATTGTGTTTTGGCCATTCTTTGCAACTGGAAATTTCATTTTCTTAAAAATACCTGTTACACAGCCATTCAAACTATCGGCTCCAGACATTTCAGACTTTTTGACCTTTGCCCACTGAACTGCACCTTTAGGAGAAATTTCCCATTCATATTCTGCACGGCCTGCAATGTTCGGGTTATCAATGAGAGATCTCTCATAACATTGCTGAATCTCTCCCATATATCGCTTTACAACGTCCATGACTTGCTGACGAGAGAGTCCATCTTCTTTTGAAAGTCGCATCAGACTTGGAGCTCCCACAACTGTTCCTGCAACTGCACGACCACCAGCCGTTCCTTTAATTCCTTGAACTCCGTAGCCAGTTCCTGTTCCGTAGCCAAGACCTTTTGTCTTAACAGAAGCTAGGCCACCTGCTGCAAGTTTTCCTGTGTTTGTTTTAAGAGTTCCAATCACGCCACCTGTGTTGAGGGCAGTTTGTCCTCCTGCATTTTTATTGATATTGATAGCTACAGGCTGGTCGCTCACAGCGGCCTTAGATGAAAACGCATTAAGTGCTGCCAAAGCTCCAACAGCTTGAATATTTGCAACGACTGGTTTTTCAGCTGGCTTCATTGGACGATCTACTTCGACTGGATACTTATTTATTCTTTTTAAAATTTTACTTGTTTGTACTTTTACAATTTTAGTTTGTTTTGGTTGTTTTTTTACTATTTTAGGCTGCTTTTGTGGTTGCTTCTTTGGCTGCTCACGCTTAGCAACTTCTTTTTGTTTCGGAGGCTCTGGTTTTTTTGGCGGAGGAGGAGGAAGTGGTTTTGGTGGCTCCGGCTTTTTAACAAGTAGTCGGGCGTATCTCTCGGGAACATTTTTTATAACTGGAGCTTTAGATTTTGGCTCTGTCAAAAGAATTGTAAGAAGAAGCGCTAGATGAGCAATTCCAGATACAACAGTTGTTTTTTTCAACTCTGGATCATCTAATAACTGCATTGCCTTTGAAAGTTGTCTTGGAGCAGGAGCATATCTAAAGTGAACAGCCATGTTAGGCCCAAGATCTACACTTACAACGTCTGCTGGACCCATTTTATATTGTACGGACTTGTTTTTATTGGTGGCCTGTCCTGATTGAACAAGATCTTCTTTTTCTAGAAAACCAGATTCATTTTGTATTGCAAAAGAAAAGTTTTGTGGAATGACACATTGAGTGTTGTTTCCATCATAAAATGCAAGTGGAAGTGCATACTTGAGAGTCGGAACTTCTAAAGTAACGTTTTCTCCATGGCCAACTATAACTTGAGATCCCGGATAGTATACTTGTGATTCATAAATTTGATCTTTCCATGTGATGTAGCTCTCCAAAACTCTTTGGTTTGGACGTAGCTGAGCAGCATGGTGATGAGGCTTAATAACAGACAAACCATTAAGCTCTGTATGAGCTTGTGAATGTTTGTTTTGCTTTTTCTTTTTTTCATGAGATAGAGATTTTTTATTTGCAGTTGCTTGTAGCTCTGGAGATGCAACACGAATATTTTCTTTAGGTAAAATAGGCTTAGAATCAACTTGTGTTTTTACCGTTTCACGCTGAGAAGCTTTTGTTTCTGAATGTTCGGACTTAGGAGTTTCAGTAGAAGATTTTTTCCCTCCAAAAGAAGGAATTGCATCTGGCATTATTTTGGGCCCTGAAGTTTTTGTGACCTCATCAGGAGACTCAAGGACAGTAGCTTCTACAAGTTCAAAACGAATTTTTATTTCGCCAATACTAATTGTAACATCTCTATCAATAAGTGCTTTTTTTACTTTTTGACCTTCAAAATACATTCCATTGGCACTCTCTAAATCGACTACTTGAATTTTTCCGTGCTCAACATTTACTACACAGTGTTGGCGAGATAAGAATTCATACTGAGATAAAGGGACATCACATTTGTTTGAACGTCCAATAACAATTGGATAGGAGTTGAATGTATTTTCAAGCGCAACTTGATCTTTATGAAATACAGTGATTTTTAGCGGGGTTAACAGCTTTTTTTCATTCATGATTTAAGTTCCATCCGTAGAGAGTATTATCTCCTTTTTTTATTCGGAATTCTCCCTTGAAACTTAATTCTCGACAAAAGAAGGTGCCAGGCACTTGGAAACGAAATTCAGAAACGTTTCCAAGTGCCTGGCACCTTCTTGCTAGATGCGAATATTACGGACGAAAGGATGGATGGGTTGCATCGGATTTCCCGCTCGTCGAGCTTTTTCATTTGCTGAGCTAAGCTTTGCTCTAAATCCAAACTCTTTGTAAAGCCCTGCGACTCCCCAAAGAGCAGTGCTTTGCCCTGGATTAATTTTGAGAGCACCCTTGAAAGAATTGTAGGCGAGTTCCAAATTATTCATAAAAAGATAATTTACTCCCTTTAGAGCAAGTGCAGGTGAGTACTGTGGAGCCACTTCAAGAATACGATCACAAATAATTGCAGACATTGAGTAATCACGTCCCTCTGCATAGGCTTGGGCAAGCTTTAGAAGAATATCTGGATCGCGTGAGCGGTCAAAAAGTTGTTTGCGAATCCCATAAACAGATGGAGGAGTTGTTTCTGCTGATTGAACTAAAACTTGAGTTTCAGACTCTTCATCTACAAGGATTTGTCCTTTGCTCTGGCAGCCCTTCACAAAATTTGTGAACACTTCAAATTGTTCTGCATTTTTCTCACATTGAGTAAAAAACTTTTGAGCTGTCTGTTCGTACTGAGAGGCTTGTTGTTGGATTGCGTTTTTATACTGCTGAACTTGTTGAGGAGTAAGGCCTACTGGCACTGGAGCTCTTTTTATAAAATCAGAAAACTCTTTGTTCACTTGACCTAGTCCATACAGAGCTGCAATTGTCCAACGGCCATTTCCAGATTTGATCACCTGATTAAGCTGATTCGATAAAGCCTGAAGACTCTGAGTCTTTGCTTGAACGGCTTGAGCTTCTTTTCCTGCCTCGAGTTGAATAGATTTGTATCGCTTCATAGCACCCATCGATAAGAGATAAAGCGCGTGTGCAGACCAAGTCTTCTCCTCGAATGTAGATCCTTTTGCTCGTGCAGTTTGAGATAAATAATTTTGAGCCTCACTCATACGGCCTGTCCGGTAGGCTGCCAAACCGTAGTAATATGTCCCGCGTATACCAGAGACCCTCTTTGCTGAACCTAAAAGTTCGGACCATTTATTGGCCATAAAATCAGCTCGTGCGGCAGAAACAACATCTCCAAGTCGATCATAATTTTTGCGTGCGAGCTCTAAGTCTCCCATTGATTCTCGCATTTGAGCTGCATTTTTCAACAGCTGTTTACTCTCAGAATCATTTGGATATTTAGAAGAAAAAATCTCAAAGTACTTAGAAGCTCTTCTAAAGTCAGCTGTAAGCAGAGCCATTTTTCCCATTTCCAATGTTACTTGCTTTGCGTACTGCGAATTTGAGTGTCTGAGTAAAAGTTCTTCACCAGGAATGTAAGCACCGGGGTCTTTTTTAGCTTTCAAAGATGAAAATGCCTCAAAGAGTGCTCTATCGCCTAGGTTTGTGCCTTTATACTTTTGAGCAAACTTAAGAAGTTCTTTCGAGTAATTTTCTGAAGAAAAGTCAGTAATGTTTGTTTGTATTTTTCTAAACTCTGCTTGCTTTATGACTTCGCTCACATTGTTTCGTATCGCCTGAGCAACAGATTTATTTGCTATAATTTTGTTCCCAACTACTTGAAGTCCCTTAAAATCTTCCCTTTGATTATAGGAATCTAAAATAAGATCAACAGCAAGTCCTACATCTCGACCTGCTGGATAACGAGAAATATATTGCATCAAAAAAAGTTCTGCGTTTTTAAAATCACGTTCATCATAATATGTACGACCAATATTAAAAGTAATAGAGGGTACAGATGTATCATTAGGGAAATTTTTAACAAAATACCGTCCCATATCGCGCAGTCCATTTCGCGCTTGAATGAGCTCAGATCTCTTAAGAATATCTTGGTTTTTGAGAGCATTTGTAAAGGATTCTAGAGATGAATTTAAAAGGGATTTTCTTTTTACAAGTGTACGAGTTCTCTTGGCAAGTATTTCGTACTCTTTGCCTGCATTCACATAGTCTTTTATGTTAAAATAACTTTCAGCTAAGTTTAGTTGGATTGCATCCGTATGCGGAGTGGAGGGAAAGGCCCAGAGATACGCTTTGTAGGCTGAGATTGCTAAGCGAAAATCTTGCTCTTTGTTGGTTTGTTTTGCTCGAACTTGTGAGCGTGTAGCGGCATCTCGAGCAAAAATCTCAAAGTTTTTATTGTGCTGAAACTTCATCTTCTCTGGAACTTCAGGTGAAAAACGAATTTGATTCATTGTATCTGCAATCAGTTCAGTGAATCCGTAAACTGGCCACTCTTTGAGAGAGTTTTTCATTGCTTCATAAAGTCTTTCAACGGCCTCTATTCTGAGTTCAATATTTTTTGTTGTTTTGAGTAGTTCAAAATAAATTCTTGTTGAAGCTACATATCTTTGTTTAATACCAAGTCTTCTACCTAATCTGGCCAAAGCCTTTTGATATGATATTTTATCCTTTGATAGTCTTTTGAAGTATTCAATCGGATCTTCTCGACCTTCTCCCATTTTCTTAAGTGCTGCTGGTGCTATTTCGCTGTAAGGCCATGCCATATTAACAAGAGCATCTGTGCGCACATCTGTCTTTCTATAAATCTCAGGAAGCTGTGAAAGATCTAGATTTGTATCTTTGGTTAGTACTGCTTCAAACGAGAGAAGTGCATCAACAAAGCGGCCCTTATTGATATTAATCCAACCTAATTTGTATCTTGCAATTGACGTAAAAGGAGAATCTTTCACAGATAGAGTTCTCTTAAAGTATGTCTCAGCTCCATCTAAGTCTTTTTTCTCCTCAAAAAAGTAATTACCAATAATAACCAAGCTTTCTGCAAAATAGGGACTCTGAGGGTACTCGCTTGTCAGTTTCCGGTAGGTATTAATCATATCTTCAAGTTGCCCCATCTCACGATACTCATGAGCCATAAAAAACATAGCTTTGTCTCTATCTCTATATTTGGGGAATTTTTCGATTAACTTTTGGTAGGTTTCAATTGCAAGGAGTTTAGGGCGCTTCTCATTATTAAAATCAAGTTCTTCAAGAGGTACATCTTTGTTTCTTAAAACTTTTGCAGCATACATAAAACGCGACTTATCTACATAAAGCTCTGCTTGAACCATATATAAATCCGGCAAAAAAGTGGCATCGCGAATAGTTTTAATTCGCTTAATTGTTGTTTCTATAGACTCATCAATCTTTTTTAAGTCTCTTTCTAGCTCAGGTAAACTTTTCTGTTTTAAGGCTTGAGAATAGGATGCCAGAGCAAACATAGTAAGCAGGAGAAATATCAGCTTCTTCATTTAAATTCCTCCCCAAATTGCTTAATAAGATCAGAGTCTTCGGACGAAGATGGAAGTGTTTGGTCACACTGGCTACGAATCAGTAGTTTGAAATCATCATATTCGTCTAACCAGTACTCATCTTCTACAGGCCAAAATATTTTATCAAACTGCACATAGTTAATTTTTTCAGACTCGTAGGAGCGATCTTCCCCTCTACGAATAATTCTTAAGGCATCGATTTTGGCTGTATAATCTAAAAACTTAACTTGCTCTTCGGAGTCAAGTATATCGTCAAGAATCTGTGGAAAGAAACGTTCCATTTCGTGATTTAAACGCTGCTGAACTTCTTTATCTTTTTCTCTATAAAGACGAGGGTAATCTTTAAAGAATTTGTAGTCATTGATATCAAGCTCGACCATCAGGTCTAATTCATCTCTAAGCTGATTGATAAAGTTAGCCTGCTCTTGTATTTGAAAGTTCATTAGAGCCATGCGCGCCACTGTTGCTTCAACATTTAGTTTTTTTCGCTTTTTAATTGCACCTAGGGCAGGAGCATAAAAGTCATAGTACTCACGTGCACTTTGAGAGACAGTATCGTAATAGCAAAGCTGCTTAAAAATGATCATTTCAAGAATAAATCTTTCAGGAGTCGAAGATACTTCGAAGTAAGGAGATTTTAAAGCCTTTAAGATACCCAGAGCCTCTGAGTACTCTTTTAAGTAATAAAGAGACCAAGCTCGTTCTAGTAAAATTCGTCCTTTTTCACGAACATGAAAATCTCTTAGATCTCGATAAATATTTGAAGCCTTTTTGAAATCTTTCCTTTCAAAACTGATACGAGCAATTTGTAGCTGAGAGCGCTTTTTTATATTTGGATGAACAGTTGGTAGTTGAGTGAGTTGAGAGAACCGAGCCTCTGCTTCATCTAGTTTTCCTTGAGAAACTTCATTGAGAGCTTTTTGATATGTTATTTTTTGTCCCCAGTAGCTCTCATATTTTACTTTTTTGAGTTCTTTGGATGCCCATATGCGATACCCATTAATAAGATCACTCAATCCAATATGGAAGCTTACAAAATTTTGAACATCCGGATGTAGCTGACCAAATTCATTCGAGTTAAGAAGATCATCACTTATTTCAACTGGATCATAATAAAAATTCTGAGCAATTAGATCGAGCTCATAAAGTGCTTTTTGAGCTAGTTCTGTATTAAGACGCTTTTTTATTATTTCACGTAGCAGTAGCGATGAGGCGTAAGAAATATTATGAAGACGGAGTCCCATAGCTGCAGCTAACATTCCTTCTAATCCTTCGTCACTATCAACGCCCATTTCTTCAGCCACACCAAGACCTGCTGAGATCATTTCTGTGTATCTCTTGTAAGCAATGTGATCTTCAATTTTTTCCCAAAAATCTACATCTACGGGGATATAGTCGTACGGCTTTTCTTCGCGCACATCTTGAGGATTTTGTGTTGTTCGACCATCGGGTAAAACCTGTGCACTCATTGGTTGAACACTGCAAAAAAGGGCAGAGATCAGAACTAGGCTGATTACTTTAGGGCCACTTTTTTTATGCTTATTTTGTGAACTCTGCTTCAATATCATCCTGATCACCTTGTTTTTTCTTTGCAGACCCAAATTGGTATGTGTAACCAACTTTTATTGCCATAAATGGTTCAACACCATCGCTTAGAAATGCAACATACTCTCTCAATTCCACTCTGAAAGAGGTTTGTTCGCTTAGAAAGAACTTTAAGATTGCGCCGACGTTTGCGATAGGTCGGATGTCATCTTCTTTGTAGCTGGCAACTCCGCCGCCGGATACAAAACTTAAATCTCCCCAAACGATATTCTTATTAAAAAATAAATTTTTTGTATAAATGGGTGTGTAAACAAAATTAGTTGTTACCATCCATTCAGGAAAATCAGGTATTTTATCTGCTGCCGCTTGGCCGCCTGATATATCAAGGATATCTCCTTTTAAGCCTGTATCATCATCCAAAACGTAATTTGCGTTAACAACTTCCCATCCGCTAAAATCCGAAAAATAAGTCGTGAAAACTGCTCCAAACTGGTAGCCCTTAGTGAAAGAATCCATGGGCATATAGCCAAAATATCCAGTGAGCTGACTGCCAAGTGTGTATTTTCGGTTTTGAACTGCATATGCTTTTGGAACTGAGTAGATATCTTTGTTTTCTTGTGCTACCGCTTGAGGAGCTAGAGAGAGTGTTGACCAGCTAAAGAAAACTAATAAAATTACTTTTTTGAGTCCGTTCATTTTTCCGCCCCTTGTAGCATCTGTGCTACATTTAAAAGTCTAGTAACAAAACAAGAGTGAGTCAAAACTATAGAATGAGTTTTTTGAGTTCTTGTTTAGAATAAACATAATCTGCATAAATCATTGTGTTCATAATATTTCTGTGACCGAGCGCTACTTGCACAAGCCTCACATCTCGCGTCTTCTTATAAAGCTCAATTGCAAATGTGTGGCGTAAGCAGTGAAACTTTTTTTGCGTGGGACGATATAAATCCCATATTTGGCGAAGCCTATTATAGGTAATAGGAAATAGCCTTTGGTCTGGTTGCGCGTTTGAGTAGGCGTTGATTTTCTTGAAAAGCATGGATGGCACAGGAATCTCTCTGTCGTTGCTGCCTTTAATTCCGCGAATTAAAATTGTCTCTTCGTAGATATCTAGATCCGCCTTTTTAATATTCAAGAGTTCTTGTGCGCGAGCTCCTGTCTTAAGAGCCGTCAAAAGCATTATACAATTTCGCGAGTCTGATTCCATATGCCGAGAGAGCAGGTCCATCAGATGCTTCAACTCCGGTTCTAAAAGATATTTATTCTTATTCAGCGAATAACGTGTTGATGTTGCCATACCCCTCCCTATCAAAAAGGTAACAATTACCTTTTTGGGTAACGATGCGTCAAAGATGCCTCTTAAAAACATCTCGCGAGTCCAAAAAACCATTTTCTTGTTTTTTGCCACTTTTCATAGTCTACATTAAAATACTAAGTAAATACAAGTATTTAATACTATTACTTATAACTATAAGTCATACTTAAAGCTCATTTGAAGACCCAAGAAACACTCCAAATGCCGTAAACATCAATAATATCAATATGTTAGGTGTATTTTTCGCATATATAGTGTGCCACACATATATTAATAATGTGCCACACATATATACAATTGACTATTCACACTATTAATCTACACTCATCTCTTGAAATACCTATTTTTAAAGTTTTTTTGCCTGATATGAGAGGGGAATTAAATGTCGAATATCCAATCTGAAAAGAACATCGAATATGCATCAGAAACCCAGGAAAAAGATGGCTACAGCTATCAAAATTCGGAGTCTGAATTTTTAAGGAATTTGAACTCGCGACTTAGTTCTAATGCAGAAGTTGAATTTGAATGGATCGAAGAAATTAGAACTCACCTGGCGCTATCAAGAAGACAAATTTGCTTATTATTAAAATTAGATCCTTCTGCTTGGAGCCGTTGGGAAAAAACTGAAAGTATTCCTCGCTCTGTTTTTCAAGCCTTAATTTGGTATGTTCAAATTGTAGAGCAGAACCCACAAATACATGCACCTTATGGACTTGAAAAGAAGCTTCAATCTCAAGCTCGCGAAAATGAAATGCGTATCCATCATCTTAAAAGAGAGATTTCTCAACTCAAGAACCAGACATCAAATCCTAAAGCAGAAGCAGCGCACGAAATAGGGGAGAGA
>CAUJDY010000002.1 GCA_963169805.1 Bdellovibrionota bacterium
ACATATATTTTTGCAGATTCAAAAAAAGATGGAATTCCTGTGGTCAGAACAGTTCAAACCAAAGCGTCTGGAGCTGTCATTCAAAAAAATTACACAGACGAGGGGAAAATTTCAAATCCTAACGACGAGACCTTGGGGGTAGATGATATCTTAACGAGCAAGTATGCTCTCATGGCAGCCGCTATCTGCGGAGCACCAGCTCAAGAGCAAGCACAAATTTTAGCTTCGTTTAGAATTAAGGAGAGATCTCGCACTCAAAATAGCTCCAGTAGCCGTTCACGTTAATTTTTCATTGAGATTTTTTATAAGAGATAAATCTCCAACAATCCAAACCAGATCATTTGGAAGTAACTCTAAACTTGAATCTGGATTTAGAATTCGCTGATCATTTCTTTCAATTCCAACTATTAAGCCTCTCACAGCTTCCCGTAGTCCACACTCGCGAATCGGCTTATGTGTAAATGGATGCTTATCCGAAATCTGCAGAGATGCTAACCCAAAGTTTTCAGAGTTACCAATTGGTTTTTCTGAATCAATTTCAATAATATCCTTAACGAGCTTAAGCTGTTCATCCGTCCCAATTACAAAAAGTTTGTCATATGGCCATATCAGAGTTTCTCTTTGAGGAGCTAAAATTTTATTTTGACCTCTCTCAATCATCGTTACCATAACTCCGTAGCTTTCTTTAATTTTGCTATCATGAAGAGTTTTTCCTGCAAGCTGAGAATGTACAGACACAGTAAACTCTGCCAAAGATGCACTCCAAGGCGCTAACTCTGGTTTTTGCTTTTCAAGGGCCAAAGCGGCGCGCTCGTTTTCTGTCAGATTAGAAATAAACTTAGACTCGATTGCTTGGTACACAGGCTCTGCAAATCGACTTAAAGAAATAACAGAAAGAATAACGCCCAAAATAAGAAATCCTGAAACTGACAAGAGAGATGTAAAGTGACTTAAAATAAATCCAACAAGAGCACAACCCAAAATAAATCTCACAAATGAGACGCCCACTTGAAGTCTTTCAAGTTGTTCTAATACTTCTTTTTGGTAGCTTGTTGAGTGGCTTGGAGCCCCTAGAGCAACGGCCCATAAAAATGGTGTACAAACGATAAGAGTCGCCAAACTCACACCAATACGAACCCACAGCGTATACTCAAATTGTGATTTAACCATCGGAACTAAAAGTTTGCTACTTGCAAGCGTGATCGCAACAATTAAAACTGAATTAAAAATAACTTTGATGCCATACTCATTCCAAAGCAATGAAAACAATTTTTCTTTTGATGGTGTTGACATGGCGATTTCATAGCGTCCCAACACATCTTTGATTCTTTCTGGTATTTTTGTATCTATCCATTTATAGGCATTGTCTGAATTTTTGATGAGATAAGGAGTTGTAAATGTTGTAATGGCAGATACCGCGACAGCAATGGGATACAAGAAATCACTAGTTACTCCAAGAGTCATACCAAGCGTTGCAATAATAAAAGAAAACTCTCCAATTTGAGCAAGACTCATACCCGCTTTAACAGATGTTTTAATGTTTTTACCCGAGATAATCGCGCCAAGAGCCGTGCTCATAAACTTTCCAAATATTGTAACCAAAGAAATAAGAACAATAATTCCAAAATGTTCTTTCAAAATATGCGGGTCAATTAACATCCCCACAGAAACAAAGAAAACCGCAGAAAATAAATCTTTTACTGGCAAAATAAGATGCTCAATTCTTTTTCCCTCGCTTGTTTCTGCAAGAAGAGATCCCATAACGAAGGCACCAAGCGCTGGAGAAAAACCTGCATTGCTGGCAATGACAACCATCATCAGGCAAAGTCCTATAGAAACAATAAGTGTTGTCTCATCTGAGAGATATGTTTTTACTTTTCTTAAGACATTTGGAATGAGATAAATTCCCAGTAAGAACCAAAGTGTCATAAAAAAGATCAACTTCAGTGATGAGAAGGCAAGCTCAGCTCCAGAAAATGTCTGAGATACAGCGACAGAAGATAATAAAACTAATAGTAAAATCGCAATAAGATCTTCAACAATCAACGCTCCAAATACAAGCGAGACAAACCCTTGTGCTTTTAGATTCAACTCTTCAAATGCACGAACAATAATGGTTGTAGAGGAAATAGAAAGAATACCTCCCAAAAATAAACTATCCATTCTTGACCAGCCAAGTAGGTGTCCCACCAAAAAACCTACAGCCAACATAAATAAAATTTCAAATGCCGCTGTAATGCTAGCGCTCTTTCCTACCTGTGCGAGCTTCTTAAAACTAAACTCTAGCCCTAGGCCAAACAGCAAAAAGATAACGCCGATCTCTGCCCAAATTTTAATGTTTGCTGAATCTCGAATAGTCGGAAACAAAGAGAAGTGAGGACTTACCAAAAAGCCTGCAATTAAATATCCAAGTACCACTGGCTGCTTGAGTCTTTTAAACAAAATCGAAACTATAGCTGCAGCAGTTAAAATCAATCCTAAATCTAATATTAAATCTGGTAAATGAAGCATAGCCCACTGTACGGTTTGGCCTGTACTTGGTCAATCAGAGTCTTTTCTGTTTTCGGATATTGCGTTCCTAATTTCGGAAGCACCGTCTTCTCTCTCAGAGAAAAAAACCTCAACCGGTTATTTTCGTCAATTCATTATCGATCTGAAAGATCTTTTAGTGATAGTTTACCTGTTGTTAAAAGTTTTCGGATTTATTTTTTGCATAAGCCACCTTCAAAAAGGTGCCAGGCACGGGGAAACATTTGTTTAAAATGTTTACAAGTGGCTGGCCCCGTTTTGATTTGATTGTATTAAAATATGACACCGCTCCAAACTTTC
>CAUJDY010000003.1 GCA_963169805.1 Bdellovibrionota bacterium
AAATATATAAGATCTTATCTAAAAATTACCCCCCTTAATTCCCAAAAGTAACCAGGTACCTTTTTGACAGAGGTTGGGGGTGAAGCTATAAGAAGGGATGGTTATTTTTGTTTTGTTGTTGAATCTTTTTGCTCAAGAACCTGTCTTTAGAACCTTTGTCAGCTCTGGCCCAACATCATTTGATCCAGCCCATTTTTACGGCACGGAATCCTCTTATATTTTTCATAATGTTTTTAGAGGTTTGTATAAATTTGATGATGAAAAAGGTTTAATTCCAGAGGGAGCATCGAAGTGTACCCAAAAAAATAAAAAACTAGAGTGTGATCTAAATCCAAAAATGAAATGGTCGGATGGGTCCTCTGTAGAGGCACAAGACTACGTACGAGCTTTTAGGTATTTAATCGATCCAAATACAAAAAGCACAGAAATATCAGCCCTGTTAACTCTTAAAAATGCATCCTCAATAATAAAGGGTCTTAAAACGCCAGATAAACTTGGAATTTCTGCTACATCAAAATTCAAGTTGATATTTGAGTTTGAGACAGAAGATCCTGAATTTCTTTATAAATTAACCTCTCCCCTCTTAGTGCCATGGAAGGTGAAACCACAATTAGATCAACCCAGTACAATGATTACAAATGGTCCCTACTCAGTAGAAAATTTCATCAAAGAACAAAAAATTATTTTGAAACCTAATCTCTACTATCCACACGGAAATCCAATGAGACCGAAAGTTGAGTTTCTATTTTTAACCGAAGACTCCACAGGTCAAAACTTATTTGATGCCGGCAAAATCAATTTACAACATCGTATCGACGTCAGTCTTATTCCTAAGTTAAAAACACACCCAGGATTTTACCAAAAAATATTTTCTCGTTTTGATTACATTGGATTTGGTCCAGGCCTCAAGGAGAATAAAGATCTTCGTATCGCTATCACGCACGCTCTTGATTATGATGAATTGTCAAAAATACTACACGCAGCTGGGCGCCCTGGATGTGTAGGTCTCACCAAGAACTTTCTCAACGAAGATGTGTGTTATAGTTTTGATTTAAAAAAAGCAAAAAAAGCCTTTGAAAAGGTACCCAATGACATTAAAGAAAAGCTGTATACTTTAAAATTCAGCCGTGCAGGCGGAGATAATGTCGCTCGTATCATGGAGTGGTATCAGCACCAACTTAAGAAACATTTAGGGCTTAATATTCATCTAGAGTCTATGGAGCAAGGAATGTATTTACAAGATATTGGTTTAAACACTCCGGACTTATTCCGTAAAGGCGTCAATTTAGATAGGCCTAGTTGTACATCTGCTATTGAAGTCTTTCAAAGTGAAAGCAAAGATAATTATATTCGATTTAAATCTCCAGTTTTTGATAAGAAATTAAAAGAGTTAGCTCTAACTCTTAAGCCAAATGCAAAAAAGAAGAAATGCACCGAGATCGTTAAAAACTTAATGAAAGAGTATGTCATGATCCCTCAGGGGCTTATCCATTATACAATGATTTCTGATAATATGTTTATGGGATGGAAGTTTAATGAACTAAACCAACTGGATTTAAGTTCTCTGGTTTTGCGCCAGCAACCGAAAGAGCCAGTTGGTGAGAAGAAATTCTAAAATACGGATTTGTTTTAAGCAGACTTCATTTTTCGACGTTCGAGGGCCTGCATCTTTTTGTCGAAATCAAGAACCTTTTGTCCATGTTTATTGATAAGACCTTCTTTGTACCACATGTAATGTTCATCACAAAATCCAAAGCGTGTATCTTTCTTTGAACAAGCCTCACCTTTACACTTACGTGGCATATCCATAACTTTTGGACCGGCTTGCTGTTGTTCTTTTTTAGACATATTTAAACTCCATTGCTGTGTTATGTTCTCTATACTCTTCGGAAGTCCAGTGGACCTTTGTAGATCTTTTTATAAAAACATGTATTTTAAATCTGACCCTGTCTTACTGTTAGACAGTTCCTTTAAATTTGAGCTGACGAGCAAATTGAACCTGTGCCATAAAAATCAATAAAACCTTTTATTTTTCAAGAGATTATGACGATAAGTTTCATGTTGAGACAATTAATGAAGAAAAATAAAAAGGTATCTCCTATCACAGACTATGATAATACCGAACTTCAAGCTTTGCTTGATGTAGGCAAAGCTTTATCTTCTGAGCATGAAACTGAAAAAGTTTTAGATATGATTCTCTCGGAAGCAATCAATAATACTCAATCTGACGGCGGAAGTATTTATTTGATTGAAAAAATACCACAAGATAGTTTTGGTGGTCGTCGTCCAAGATTTTGTCACAAATTAAAGTTTCACAAGAGTGTAAACAGATCCCTCAATAAGCTCATTAATAGCGATGTTTTGTTAGATATAGATAGCTCTAGTATCGCAGGACACGTAGCCTATACAGGTGAATCTCTACTGATAGAAGACTGCTACAACTTGCCAGTGGAAGCGACTTTTACATTTAATAAAGATTTTGATGAAAAAAACCAGTATCGAACAAAGTCAGTGCTAGCCGTCCCTATCAAAACAAATAAAAGTAAAGTTGTTGGAGTAGTCCAGCTCGTTAATAAAATGAAAGTCTTCCGTAGAGAGACTGATCCAGCGAGTGCTAAAAAAGGAAACAAGCAACTCAATGTAGGAAATATCATTAGCTACTCTGCACATGACGTCAGACTCATGGAGGCTTTTGCATCTCACGCAGCTGTTGCTCTTGAGAATGCAAAACTGACCCAAGATATTGAAAAGCTGTTCGCAAGTTTCGTGAGAGCATCTGTTACTGCAATTGAATCGCGAGACCCTTCTACGTCTGGTCATTCAGATAGAGTTGCAGATTTAACATGCTCTCTTGCAGAAAAAGTAGATCACGTAGATTCAGGTATATATAAAGATATTAGTTTTTCAGCGCAGCAAATGAAGGAAATCAGATACGCGGCTTTACTACATGATTTTGGAAAAATTGGTGTTAAAGAAAACGTTCTTCTTAAAGCAAAAAAACTATATCCACACGAACTCGAAACAATACTTCTAAGATTAGATACTGTTAAATCTAAAAATGAATCTATCATTTGGAGAGATATTGCAGAGAAAGCCACAGATCTGGTTGAAGAGCTAAAGGCCAACGATGGTAAACCACATGTGTGCGATCACTCTGGTTGTAATCATGCCTCTCATAAAGATGCCAAGAATCAACTAGCTCAAGCCCTCTGGAATATTGATGGCTTTAACAGGAAAGTTGACCAAATCCGTGAAGCGATTGTACAAGCCAATGAATCTCAGGTTATGCAAGGTGATTTAAATATCCAAGAATTGGTGAAGTTTATTGAAACAGTATCAAAAAATTTAAATCAAACAATATTACTACCAGCAGAGAAAAACAGACTGCTAATTCCTCGCGGAACTTTAAGCCCTGAGGAAAGAAAAGAAATTGAATCACATGTTTCTCATACATTTACATTTTTATATCAGATTGCATGGACAGATGACCTTGCTGGAGTTCCCGAAATTGCCCATGCTCACCATGAAAAACTTGATGGTACTGGATATCCAAGAAAACTGAAGGCAGATCAAATTCCTATTCAGTCACGAATGATGGCAATTTGTGATATTTATGATGCATTAACAGCAATGGATCGTGCGTATAAAAAATCTGTTTCAAATGAAAGAGCTCTTGAGATTCTAAATTTGGAAGTAAAAGAAGGAAAATTAGACAAGAGCCTTGTTGATATGTTTATTGAGGCTCAAGTCTACAGGATTGTCCAAGGCTATAAAAAAGTCGGCTAATTTTTCAGCCGACTTCCCTACTCGTTTAGTTATCTACCATCAACTTTCAGCGTTCCAAAAGTTCTTGGATTAAATCCCGTATGCTTTTGTTTCAATTTGCCGATTTGATTGATTCGTCTTTCTGCAATTCGATCTGCCGCAACGTTTGTTGGGATATCTTCTTTTTTTGCAATCTCATAAATCGCTAGGATACTTTCGTAAATTGTTTCTGTTTTTTGAAGGGCTCTCTCAGGAGAGTACTTCTCTAATTCAACAAATACGTTCATTAATCCACCAGCATTGATCACATAATCTGGAGCATACAGAACGCCCAGCTCTTTGAGTGCTTGGCCATGTCTTGCCTCTGCTAGCTGATTGTTAGCCCCGCCAGCAATAATTTTTGTTTTAAGCTTAGGAATTGTTTGGTCATTAAATATTGCACCCAGAGCACACGGAGCTAACACATCACAATCTGCAGCTAAAATTTGATCTGGAGATACTACTTTTACATTAAACTGCTTTTCTACTTTTTTACATTTATCAGCATCAATGTCAGAGACGGTCACTTCTGCACCTTCGCGTATTAATTCCTCTACAAGGTGAAAGCCCACATTTCCAAGACCTTGAACTGCCACTCGCATTCCTTTAAGTGAATCAGACTTGTGTTTTTCTTTTACGGAAGCTTTGATTCCCATATATACACCATGAGCAGTAAATGGAGATGGGTCACCAGATCCACCTAGTGATTTTGAAATTCCTGTTACCCAGCGTGTTTCGGCGTAGACATACTCCATATCTTTAACTGTGGTTCCTACGTCTTCTGCTGTGATGTAACGTCCATTGAGTGATTGTACATATTGTCCAAATGCTCTAAACAGAGCCTCATTTTTTTGAGTTTTAGGATCGCCAATAATAACAGCTTTTCCTCCACCTAAATTTAAACCAGAAGCTGCAGCTTTATAAGTCATTCCTTTTGACAGTCTTAGAACATCAACAAGGGCATCTTCATCAGACTGATAATTCCACATGCGAGTACCACCAAGCGCTGGTCCTAGTGCAGTATTATGTATCGCAATGATAGCTTTTAGGCCCGCATCTTTATTGTGACAAATAACTACTTCTTCGTGTTCACCGTGTTTAACTATTGTTTCAAATAATTGCATGTGGATCTCCTAGTTAAGGCTAAATTCATGAGCAAAAGCTTTTGCTTAAAAAGTTAACAGCTCTGTATAAAAACTTTGTAAGAGAATATTGTTATATGAATGAAAATCAACAAAAAAAGCCAGCACAGAACGGACGTTCATGACGCAGATATGGACAAAAAGGTGCGCCGCACCTTATGGGTTGATGAAGCGAGCGCGAGTGTAGGCTTTGCCAAGAGTTCCCATATCTACTTTGATTTTAATGTTGCCGTTGACGTTTGCGTTAGCTTTAAAATAAACGGGTCCAGGAGAAGTAGCTGTGCCTACTGCAAAATCAAATGATGTCGAGGTTGAAGATCCACTTACGCAGCTGCTATCTGAATAGAAGCTTCCTAGCCCTGCTGTGATCTCTAAATTTGCATCAACTGGTGATGTGTGGAAAGTATAATCCACACCGTTTTAGTTTTTAATTTTTAAGTGTAGCCCAACACAACTCGTGAGGCCTGTTACGTAATCGGAACCATTAGCATCAACTGCGACATACTCTGGGGTTCCATCAAGATCAGTATCTACTTCGACTACAATTTCTGATGCTGGCATCATGCTCATGTTTAAAGAGGAGTTTGTGTTACCGTCAATTTGTAGAGGGATAGATTGAGTTGCGAGATGTTTCAGATATCTGACTGGAGTTCGTGAATTATCTATGGGTATATTCACATTAGCAAATGCTGCAGGGCTACTGCACGATATGCCTGTGCCTTCTTGAGCTTGGCCTGATGCAGGAGACAGAACCATTGGAGCGCTGACAGCCGCCGCTGCAAAGGTAGAGGAATAGTACGTATTTTCTTCTGAAGCCGAAACAAAAAACGGCATACAATCATCTTGTTCGTATCTATGCGAAAGAGGCATAAAGGCGAATGCGGCTGGGTTCACAGCATTATTAGCAACCTTTGTGAGAGTAATTAAAAATGGACCTATATACGTTGTACTTGAAATAGTAATTGTTTCTGTATTAGAAGTATCCAGAGTTTTGTAATAAGCACGCGCAAAGGTTTCTGTGGTAGATACGCTCACTGTGGAGATTGTACTGCCCGTACAATCAGGATTTGCATAAAAAGCACCATCAGAATCAGATGTGGTAAAACTTACTGTTTGTGTTGAAGGGGGTTTGGCGGGTGCTCCTGCCAAAGAAAAACGTAAGTCTAGAGGGTAACAGCGACCAGGGGAAACCTCAAGAGTCGCAGGATATGCAGAGGCCGTGCCCGATGATGAACTGTTATCATAAAAAGTAACTTCTCTTTTTATTCCAGGAACGCCATTTGTCATATAGCCATATAAGTAGCTGTTTGAACTTGTGTAAGAGCTAGGGCTTTGTAGGGAGCTCTTAACATAAAAAGTTGCACTTGATGTGTTGGCAGGGATACTAATTTTTCCAATAGACTGTAAACACGCACTGTCTTTAAAAATTGTAACATGCCCCGTGCTATCGTATGCAACGAGTTTTAGTATTTGAGGAGAGGCAAAACTTTCTGGGTTTCCGTATTTATCAACAAGACTTGCTTTCCACTGCTCGCAAGTGTCTTTAGCAAAGGCCACTTTTCCTGGGGAAGCCACGTGATCAATTTTGACAAATTTTGAAATGTCATACCCAGGCGGTAAACTGTTATATATTTTTTGTGCGGATGAGTAGTATGTTTTTATGGTTCCAATAATATAATATGGGCAGACCACGGCATCATCCCGATCATCTGTTTCGTACACATTGAGTGATTGTAAGTTTGTGGTATTCGTAGGGTGTGTTGTGTAGTCAGCCGTCGCTCGAACCTTGTATCCTTTTGAAGTAAGTGTGGTACAATCATAATCATCGCCACCGTCTTCACCATTTGCATTGTTTTTTACGAAAACATCAAAGCCTTTGATTCCATAAATTCCAACATCAATTCCTGGTAAATATCTCCATCTAATTTTAGTAAATTTTCTGGCAAAAGTCGGATGAATAGTTCCGTAGCCATCACCTCCAGAGAGATACTGAAATGGTGGCTCAAATCCTCCTACCATATAAGAATCATCATTGAATAAATCAGTTCTTAAACAAAGTTGAGCCCCAAAAGGAGTCGCGCAAGAAGTACCTCCTCCTCCGAATTTTCTGTCTATTGTAGTTGTTGATGCATCGGGAGTTGCTGAATAAGTGATAGAAGCTCCTGAGGGAGAGTAAGTGCCAGGCGTTCCTGTAAATGTATTTGTTGCAAAAAGACTCGATAGAGCTCCTGGGGCGGGGTACTCAATTGTCGTAGGTGGATTTGTTGGTGCCACAAATGAATTTGTCGACGTATCATAGCTATAGTGCCCCATATAGATATCCATGGCGGGTATTGTTCTAAATGGAATTGCTTCTGTGGCATTTGCTCCTAAAAATCTATAATGCTTTGGAACTCCAAATTTTAAA
>CAUJDY010000004.1 GCA_963169805.1 Bdellovibrionota bacterium
TCACATCTAACTTAAATTTCAAACTGTTGTATTTTTATGATTTGTTCAAACGGATAGATTGCCGCCAATGATATTGGTTTTCCTGGCATATATTCAGCTAATGCTTGAGCGTAAGTTTTAAGTTGTAACAAAGCTTTTTCATGATAGGTACTCTTTCCTGTTTTATAATCCAGAATCCATATCTGATCGTTGACATGTCCCCATAAATCGATTTGCCCGGATAAAGAGCCTTCTGAGGTTTTAAGAACAAACCCCCACTCTGCATATCCATTTTTTAGAATATCAGAAAATGGAATTTGTGTTTGCGCCCATAACCACTCGATAGCTTGCTTATCCTTCACTTCCATTCCACTTAAAACTTGAGACAAGTCTGTGTACTTTAAAGATTCAAAAATTTTATGCAATCTTTGTCCCTCTAGCGCAGACTTCATTAAAGGCACGACATGATCGACACCTTGATGTAACCACTTTAATTGGCTTGTAACGGAAGCGACGTCACGTTCCTTACCGGAGCTACTCATAGCTAAAGGTACAATTTCTGTTTTATCCTCTTTTGCTAAATTCATTTCACTAACGTGAACAGGAACGTCTTGAATTACCTCGTATGCAAATTCGGGATGATTGTAAGTTTGAAATTCTAGAGGCAACCTCATAGACCTCAGCCAACTCGCAGACTCTGCTTTTCCAGATGTACTCATAAACAACCCTGATTTTGCACGTGTCATTGCAACATACAGCAAGCGGTGATTCTCTTGAGTCTCCTCTTGAGCTCTTTCTTCATACATATGTCGCATTGGTAGAGGTGTTATAAGATCTTGCTCACCTAGCCTCAATTTAAGCCCCCACATCCCACTTTCTTCATGAAAAAAATAATTTTCTGTTCTTCCGATATTAGGTTTCTTATTCAGATCAGGTAAAATAACATGCTCAAACTCTAATCCTTTTGACGAGTGAACAGTCATTAATTGAACTTGATTAGGCTCCAGTGCACTCACACCATCCGAGTTATCCATACCCTCTTCTGTTGAAATATCAGAACTACCTTCATCTATAAATTTTAAATAATTAAAACCAGATGCATGATCTTCTTCTCTGAGTTGAACCACAAATTTCCAAATATTAGCTTCCCGACGACCTGTCGGATCTAATAACAAAGAGGTTTCTAACACTCTGTGCTCTATTAAAAAATCTTGAAGGACTTGAGAAACACCACACTTGAGAGCACGTATATAAGACTGTCTCAAATCCTTAATACTCTTATACTCAGGTTGCTCTTCGTACTTTACAAATTCACTCCAAAATGAATTTTTAGGCTTTTGAGAAGTCACTTGCACAATAAAATCTTCCTCTACAGGAAACCAGGGAGAACGTAAAAGAGAGATTAAATTAAAATTATCGTGTGGGTTAACAAGAAATTTTAAAAACGACTTTAAATCTAAAATTTCTCTGCGGCTTGAGAATCCTTGTGCTGAATGCAGATAATACGGAATTTTATTTTTCTTCAGGGTATCTGCTATTGTCTTTAGCTGGTCATTCTTACGAGCAATGACACAAATATCTCCTAATGGAGTATGTTTGGATAGATTTAAGATGTGCTGTGCAATCTGATTAGATTGCTCATCCTCATCTGCAAAAAGACCAATCTGTAAGCTCACTTTTTTACCTTGAGTACGTCCCAACTTCATTGGAGTAAACGGCTGTTCGTAGTTCATAAAGAAATAATTGATAAAACTCATAACCTCAGGCTGAGATCGATAGTTTGTATCAAGAGGAATAAGCTGTCCTCCTGACTCTACAATTTTCTTTTGCATCTCATCAAAAACCCGTACTCTTGCTCCTCTAAAAAAATAGATACTCTGTTGTGGGTCTCCAACAACAAAAAATTTCTGAGTACTCTTAATCTTTTCTAGAATCTCCACTTGGACAGGAGAAGTGTCTTGGAACTCATCAATGAGCCAATAATCATAATTTTTTGAAAAAGAAGAGTAACGACTCAAGTCTTTGTTAAGTATCTCAAGAGTCATAGATTCTAAGTCTGAGAGGTCTAAATACCCTTTTTGCTTCTTAAGATTAAGAAATGATTTATGAAAGACTTGAGATAATGAATCAAAACTGTCAAAGATTTGCAAGAAACTCTCTGTTTTTTCTTCTGACATTAGACTAAAATCAAACTCTTTAAGTGTGTCCACAATCTCTTTTGATTGCGCATCTAGTTGTTCTGATACAACAGGATTCTTGGGATTCTTCCTAGGCTTTGATACGGATTGAATAAATGAACTTAATTCGGTGTAATCCTTGGAGCTTAGATAGTTTTGAGTTGCTTGTAGGTGCGCTACGAAATCTTTCCACTTCCCCTGCTGATCTTCTAACTCAATATTGCGAATACAATAATCTAATTCTTTTGCAAATTGCTCATGGAGTTGCTGCTGTGCGAGCTTGAAATCTTGCATGCCTAAAGGACGTGATTTTGGTTTTTTAAGTAGATTATCAGAGTGCCTCATCATAATAGATGTGAGTTGCTTAAACGTAAACTCCTCTAATAAGAAAGAGTATCGCTCCTCTGTCTTGATAAGATCTTTTAATAAAATCTTAGCCTCATGAAAAAGCAGACTCCTCTCGACAATTTGGAATCCTGGATCTAAATCAATGACCTGAGCATATTGTCTTAAGAAAACCTGCAGAACACCGTGAATTGTCGAAATCAGAAGATTATTTTTAGATAAAATAAAATTCAAAAAGTCGTAATCTTTGTTTTCCTGAGCCTTCATCATGAGACGTTCTTTGAGTTCTTGAGTGGCTTTTCGAGTAAAAGTTGTGAGCACTATTTTAGGATCACGATCGCTTGTTGCTCTAAATTCTTTATAAAAATCATAAACTTCTGCAACTAAACGAGTGGTTTTACCCGCTCCTGCGCCTGCTCGATATATCTTTGCATCTCCAATAGAATTTAATTCAGATGAGGTGCGCGACATAGCGTTCTCCATTGACATTTATGACAGGTCTCTAGTTTTGCGGGGTTCGGCTCGTAGCTTCCCTTTGACATTTGATCTATTACAAGAAGAATTCTTTTTTGAACTTCTGCATAAAGCTCAAGCTTATCTTCTTCTGTTCCTTTATTTTTTGCTTTTGTTGTCTTATATAAAATTCCATCGACTTCAGAATCCAAGTATCCTTTTCCACGAAAACTCTTTTTAAAACTGTAATACATAGATCCAACAACTCGAAATGAATTTTCTAAGGCCCCTCTTTCAACAGCCATCATATATAAAAGCAACTGAAGTTGGTTTTCTTTGATCCAACTATCAAAATTCTTATGATCATTTGATATATCAAATTTATAATCAACAATGAGTGCCAGTTCGTTGTTATCGTCCACATCAATACGATCAATACGCCCACGCAAGAGAACACAACCTGCTTGCTCTCCTTTGAGTAAATTTCCTGTATGGGGTTCGATTGACATAACAAAATCTTTTTCAACACCCAATGTTTTAAGAGCTGAAAATTCAGATCGGAGAGCCAATTCAAACTTTACAAAATTCTGAAGAATTTTAATATAGAACTTTCTTTGACTTTGCCATAACTCAGAATCTTTAATCTTGCTTTTATACTCTAGAGAAACAAAGTCCACAATATTTTCAATTTGGCTTGTCGTAACTTGAAATTGTGGATTTTCCTTATAAATAAGCTCAGCAGCCCTATGAAGAAGATTTCCACGAGTCATGTAGTCAATGTCTAAATCTAAATCTGGCAAGTCAGATAATGAATAAAGTTTTTTTGAAGCATTGATAAATGGACATTTAAGATAGTCTTCAATTTGCGATGCAGATAACATACGAGGAGAACGCAAAGAAAACCATGGTTCTTTAGCCCCCTCTAAATCTCTCTGCAATCTTTTTGAAAAGATATCATTCTGCATTTGATAATTATTCTGCAGTGATGACACACGAGATTTCAGTGGCATATGTAGGGGTATTCTTCCTTTGCTCTCTTCAGATGCTCCCAGAAACCATACCCTTGAGGGTGCCAGTTGCTGCGATTTAAAATTAACTTGAGGAAAATATAATTCAAATTGCTTGTCTTTGTCTTGCAGGAGCCAGTAGAGCTCAAACTCTAAATCTGACTTTTCTACTTGAGCAAGATGAAATCCGTACTGATCTCTTAAATAAGAAATATCTTGAGTCTGCAATAACGTTGCACTTGTTTTTCTAAGAGCAGAATCAGACAAACCCAGAACAGCCACATGCGTTACGTGCACATCTTTGAGTGAAACTAAGTCTAAACACTGAATCCCAAACGCATCTGCAGGCTCCACTTGAACTTCAACTTTAGAGGCAAGATGATCTAAAATATCTATCCACTCAGACTGCGCAAACTCAGCATTTTCAGGGAAATCTTGATAGAGACGGTTGAGTAATCCTTGAAGCAACTCTGAATCTGAATGCTTCCATAAGTCTAAAGACCACGATAAGAAAGAAGTTAAACTTACTTTTTGAGTTGGCCTCAAGACTTGGTTTTTGTATTTTTCACTTAACTGATTATCTTTTTTGAATTCATCTAAAGAATAGATATTTTTATAGGTCGAATAGAACTTATCATAATCACAAGGAATATTTTGCGTATGATTAAAATTCTCAGCCTCTATATTGTGAAAATCGATATCACCTGAATGAGTTTTGAGTTCTGCAATCCATGTATGAAAATAAGGTATCGTCTTTAGAGTTGAGTACAAACCACGAGCAGCGGGAACTCCCTCTAATTTCAAATAAGTTGAAAGAACCGGCCAGTATTCTCCTATATCAGGAGCAGAAATAGCAATCTTCTCTGGCTGAATTTTATGCTCTTGAATCCAACGCCTCACAACTGCCGTCACATCCTGAACTTCAGATAGCTGAGTTGTAACTTTCTTAAAACTAAGTCGCTTTTGACCGTTCACATGAGAGTTATACTCAAAAGTTGCAACCTTGCTTGAAGTATCTACATCTAATACAGAGTATGCAGATAGTGTGGCTTGGTACGAGTGAATCCACTCCGTCATTGGAACCAAGATCGTCACATTCATGGTATGAGACATTTTCTTTAATAACTCTGCCTCTAAAGGTTGTAGTTGTGCACCTAAATCCACCACAAGATCTCTTTCCCAGTGAAATTCACTTTGATGAATAAGAAACGCAGGAATCCACTGAGGGTGGACCATCTTGAGTTGCATAAACTTTTGAAAGATATCATGACAAAGTAAATACCAGTGCCCCCAACGCTCATAAGAGGGAACTTGTTTCGTAAAAAACTCCTTCATCATATCATGTCCATTTTGATCACACAGAATTGGCATGAGCAGCTGTAAGTAATGAAGAGTGAGCTGGGCTGTTCCTTTACGATGAGCCCATTTATGTTCTGATTCAAATATAAACTTCTGTGTGAAAAATAAAATACACTCTTTTGAAACCAATTTGTAATCAGGATAACTTCTAGCAAACAGCTTAAACCAAAGCTCTTGTGCGCGAAGAAGACTTTCATCCGGAATCACAGATTGTTTTACAAAAATCTTTTTTTGAAATGAGAGTTTGGATGTTAGATCTGAAACAACCCAAGTGATATTTTTCTTATAATAAGATTCTTCAAATATTCTGTGAGAGTCTTGCGTGTTATGGATAAAAACCGTCTGAAACATCAAAAAAGTATATGCGAATACCGACATTTTTAGGATATGCACCGCGTAGGCCGCCTTAGCCCTTAAGAGTCATTTTTTAATTTTTATATCCAAAATAGCTTTCTCGACACCAGACGGTCCTCGCAGGGATATTTTTCTTATATTCTATTTGAAGTATGCTTGTGAGCGCATGGATGGCCCAAGAATATGACCGCCAGGAAGGCGGCTGCATACTTCAAATAGAATATAAGAAAAATATCCCTGCTGTGGAACTCGTCTCGAAAGCATTTGAATATAAAAATAAAAAATGACTCTTAAGGCTATGAAAATTATTAGCGGCGCTGTTTTAGCTTGCGGCTAGTCTCTCTATCAACTCCAAATATTTTACTGCCACTGGAACCATCCCATCCAAAATCAATACTAAATTCTACCATGTAACGGCGATCTTCATGTTGACCAGGATACTCGCCTAGCTCTACGCCATAACTGGCAGCATCTACTTGAATCAGTCCCATGTTAAAAGAAGCTCCAGCTGTCCAATATCCTTGATGAAATCCACCACGAATATCAATAATGGGTAATCCAACTTCTAAACCAAAGTTTATTTTTTTCCCGATATGAATATCTGTATTATCAATATACCTATAATCTAATGCCGGCGTGATTGTGATACCTGGAACTGACACCTGAAATGAAATCCCTGCTATCATCTCAGCATCGTCACCCGGAGGAGCCTCCGCACCAGCATCATGACTGAAAGACGTATCTCCCACATCACGCAAAACAAAAGAAAATGTTGGCTTTACGGGTGAAGGTAAAGTCAAATTCACTCCTACGTCCAAAGAGTAACCTATACCCTCATTTTCTAATATTGCTTCGAGTTCTGCAGTTTCAAGCGTTGCTAGAGTATCAACTGAAACTGTCTCAGAAGCTCCCATTCTTTGAATACGCTTTCCAACAACTCCAAAACTCATGATATTCGGCACAAATTCAATTCCAAAGCCTGCAGCAAATCCTAAATCATTCACATAGTCTAATTGAAAATCTGGCAGTGCTGGATTTGATAAATCCGCAGAGACATTAAAACTATCATAAGCTGCAAATGCTAATCCGCTAATTACCAGACCGGTATGTGCTCCTCCAGATAAATTAAGAGGGCGACCATAAAACTCTCTTAAGACATCCTCAAAATTATCACTGTCTGCAAGATCCATCAGATCAGAAATAGCATCAACATCATTTATACCAGCTCTTGCCTTTAACAAGGTTAAATTAAAACCTTTTGATCCACCCAAGCCTGCTGGATTATAAAAAACAGAATCTAAGCCACGAGCTACTGATACGTAAGCATTTCCCATTCCAAGAGCTCGAACAGATACATTGCGATTGTAAAGCTCCGCTGCTGGTCCCTGCAAAGAACCAAAAATAAGAATGAAAAAGAGAAGCGAACCTATTTTAAGGCTCACACACGCTTGCCGCAATATCCCCTCCATTTATACCCAAACCAAATCCATCAGATGTTTCGCGAATCACGCCTCGAATTCCTTGTCTGTGAGTTGCGTTGAATCCGGCCACGTCTACAATACTACAAAAGTTAGCCGCCCCTAGGGCTGCACAGGCGGTTTCCAAATCTGCCAGAACATTAGAAACTCCCGCAAGCCCATCAATATTCGCCAAAAAAAGTGTCAAACCTGTTCCTATTTCGTTAACATCTGCTGCCGGGAGGTCCGTTGCTCCATTACCATCACACGGGTCCCAGCCAGCATCCACCGCTAAATTCTCATCAGTATCTGCATAGTAATTTAAGAGAACACCAATTTTTGCCAAACTGTTAAATGCCATCAGATATTTTCCACGTTCTGTTGCCAAAACCCCCGCACCATCATCTACGGTCTTCAAAATATCCTCAGCCTCTTTGCAATCATTAAAATTAGCAACTGCACTTGAGGGAAATGTATCCATTAAGAGATCAAGCAATCGCGTTGTCCCTATATTTTGAAGTGCATTTGCAAGTGTTAAAAAATCTAAGCCACAACGCCCAGAAAAAGCCGATGCATACTCAACAGCAACTTCTTCAGTCGAAAGTAACGTTGCAGGTAATCTTTCAAATTCAGCGATAGCTAAAGCCCACTGACCATCCGCAAGATACATTCGAGCTTGGTACAAAATAGCTTCTTGAGTGTCGTTAGAGCCAATTTCTTCATAAATATTCTCGCAAGATCCCGAAAAAATCAGGATACAGCTGAGAGTCAATATTTTAAAACCTTTTGCCAAACTGCTCATATATTCCCCTGCATTTAAAATCTAAATGCAAATTTAAAAACATAGCGCCTATCTTCTCTTTCTTCTCCGTCAACATCACCTATCTCTTCCCCATAAGTAGCCGCTTGAATTTGTATGAATTGAAACGCGAGCTCTAGCCCAGCTGTCCAATATCCTTGGTTATAGCCTCCACGAATAAAAATATGATCATAGACATTCAATTCCATAC
>CAUJDY010000005.1 GCA_963169805.1 Bdellovibrionota bacterium
GATTATTTAAGTTATTTTTTTGAAGCTTGTGAGAGTTATAGAGCAGGGGCCGCGAGAATATCTGGAGCCAGTTCCGGACGTCGATAAGTAAAAAATTTCCATTTTAATTCAATATATAAGACTTGACGGGTATGACTTGAAGAGTCTTCATACAGTCTATTTAAAATTGATGTGACGAGTAAAGTTCGATATGAAGGCCTCAAATGTTGTTGGAGGTTTGGATGAACAAAGCACTTTTTGTTTTTGTAGCTCTTTTAGTTGTTTTTATTAGTTTTAAGTCTGAAGCGGGGAATTATGCGCGTACTCCTGGCAGAAATGCCTACCCGCCATTCATGACTCATCATAGTCCGTACTACCACCCCGGGCATCATTGGGTTGGAAGGCACTACACATATTGGTATAACCGAGTTTGCCATGGCACGGTTTGGTATCAAGTTAATGTAAACGAGCAACGCTGTAGCCCTGGTTATTGGGCCTATGACCATAGGGGCTGGCGCTTTTGGGTTTCTGGAAATTGTTGGATGGTCACAGTCCCGCGCTGGTACTACGTTTATCAAGCATATGCTTGCTAAATTTATATAATCAAATTTTGTTTGCAAAAAACATAAAGCCAGAGCGAGTGAATGCTCTGGCTTTTTTTATGCGCATAGAATCATCGGCCTCTAACAAAACCCTAACAATATTTTTCCCTCGGCCAAAGGTATAAATTTGGTAAAGCGAGGGATACATGAAATACTTCATATCATTGTGTGCATTGGTTCTTTTTTTAAGTTCAAACGTAACGGCAGCTATTCAGTCAATAAATGGAGCCGGAGCTACTTTTCCATACCCACTCTATTCGAAATGGTTCAGCGAATATAACAAACAGTTTCCTGATGTTCGTATTAACTATCAATCTATCGGAAGTGGTGCGGGGATTAAGCAGTTTGTTTCTAAGACCGTAGATTTTGGTGCCTCAGATGCTCCTATGAAAGATGATGAATTAGCTCAAGCCGGAGCTCCCGTTCTTCATGTTCCTACAACATTAGGCGCTGTTGTAGTAAGCTACAATCTTCCGGGAGTCACAACAGAGTTGAAGTTTACTCCAGAGGTCGTCGCTGGAATTTTCTTAGGTCAAATTTCTAAGTGGAATGATGCCAAGATTAAGCAACTAAACCCGCAGATCAATTTGCCGGATTTATATATTACTCCAGTCTATCGATCTGACGGCAGTGGAACAACGGCTGTGTTTACGGATTACTTGTCAAAAGTATCTGTTGAGTGGAAAAAGTCTGTGGGTGAAGGAAAGGCCGTTAAGTGGCCAGCGGGTCTTGGTGGCAAAGGTAACGAAGGCGTTACAGGCATGATTAAACAAACACCAGGAAGTGTTGGGTATGTAGAGCAAGTTTACGCTCTCACAAATAAACTTCCTATTGGATCTATCAAAAATGCGGCAGGGCAGTTTGTATTCCCGAGTCTAGAAGCCGTGACAGCTGCGGCAGATAGCTCACTTAAAAATATGCCTGCAGATTTTAGGGTTTCGATTACAAACGCAGCAGGAGCAAAGAGTTACCCCATTTCTGCATTTACATATATTTTAGTTTACAAAAAATCAGAAACTCCTGCTGCGAAAAATGTAAAAGAATTTTTGAAATGGTCGATGGGTAAAGGACAAGATTATGCAAAAAGTCTTTCCTATGCACCACTTCCAAAATCACTTGCGCAAAAAATTTTAAAATCAGTAAATGAGATTCAAACAAAGTAATGATACGAAGAGGAGATCTTAATTTTTCTGATAAGATTTTTTATTGGGTATTAAAAAGTCTGGCATTTGGGATCATAGGTCTTCTGGTCGTTTTATTTATACTTCTTCTCAAAATGTCGTGGCCCATTTTTTCAAAGATAGGGCTTTCTTTTTATTTTCTAAATGAGTGGAATCCTGTCACAGAAGAATTTGGAGCTATGGCGTTTATTTACGGAACCATCGCGACAGCTCTTCTTGCTCTTGTTTTATCTTTACCTATTTCGCTGGGCTCCGCTTTGCTAGTTACAGAGCTTGCTAATCTTCATGTAAGAAGAGTGTTAGGTTTTTTAATAGAGATGTTGGCAGCTATTCCAAGTATTGTATATGGATTATGGGGACTTTTTGTTGTGGTTCCATTTTTAAGAACGGATGTGCAGCCATTTTTGGGTGATTATCTAGGTTTTTTACCACTCTTCAAAGGTCCACCTATTGGGGTTGGCTTGATGGCGGGTGGAATTGTACTCGCTATTATGATTACTCCCACAATTGCTACTATTTGCAGAGAAATATTCTTAACTATTCCAAAAGTTTATAAAGAAGGTGCCTTAGCCTTGGGAGCAACTCGTTGGGAGATGATTCAGCTCTCCGTTATTCGAAGTTCATTGTCTGGGATTTTGGGAGCATCCATATTGGGGTTGGCAAGAGCTTTAGGTGAAACGATGGCAGTAACGATGGTAATAGGAAATCGTGCGCAGATATCATCTTCTCTGTTTAGTCCTGCCCAAACAATGGCGAGTCTGCTTGCAAATGAATATGCTGAGGCCTCAAGTGAGATTCATATGGCTTCTCTTACGGCAATTGGATTTGGACTTCTACTTGTTTCTTTAATTGTGAATTCATTAGCTCGAATCATAATTTGGCGCGTGGGGCGGATTTACAGGAGGAGCAAGTGAATTTAGACAATGTGATGTCCGTTCACGACTTCAAGAGAAAAGTAAAAAATTATTTTATGATCGGCTTGATTTGTCTGAGTGCTCTGGTTGCAATTTTCCCTTTGATTAGTGTCTTTGTTTTTGTTTTACAAAAAGGGCTACCATCTTTAAGTTGGGATTTCTTTACTCAGCTGCCTGCACCGGTGGGAGAAACTGGCGGTGGTATGGCGCAAAGTATTCTGGGTAGCTTTTATCTCATAGCTGTTGCAAGTCTGATTGGTGTTCCATGGGGAATTGCTTCTGCAATTTATATAACGGAATATGGATATGGAAAAACAGTTTTTCTTTTAAGATTTTCAAATGATCTTTTGATGGGTGTGCCTTCGATTGTGATGGGTTTATTTGTATATTCTTTTGTGGTTGCACCCATGAAGGGATTCTCCTGGCTAGCGGGAAGCCTTGCACTGGGGCTTATTATGATTCCAATTGTCTCACGTAGTACTGAAGAGATTCTAAAAACCGTACCAAGTCACATTCGTGAGGCAGGGTTAGCTCTAGGTATTCCAAGATACAAAGTGATTTTACATATTATTTTAAAAGGAAGTTGGGGCGCTATTCTCACGGGAATTATTTTAAGTGTGGCTCGTATCAGTGGGGAGACTGCTCCACTGTTATTTACGGCATTCAATAACCAGTACTGGTCTCATAGTCTGACACAACCTGTGTCTTCTCTGCCCGTGCAAATTTACACCTACGCAATCAGCCCCTTTGAGGAGTGGCAAGCACAAGCATGGAGTGGAGCCCTCGTCCTTATTTTATTCATTTTCGTGATAAATATTGCTGTGAGACTTTTATTTCATAAAAAATAGTTTTAGGAATACGTATGCCAAATAGCCAAGTACAAAAAAATACCATTTTAGAAGTAAAAGAGCTCAATGCATGGTTTGGAGACTTCCATGCGGTAAAGAATATTAATCTCAAGGTTGAGCAGAATGATATTTTGGCTCTCATTGGCCCTTCAGGTTGTGGAAAGTCTACGTTTATTAGAACGATTAACCGTCTACATGAAGAAGTCCCTGGAGCACGTGTGACCGGAGAGGTGCGTCTGCTAGGTCAGGACATATACAAAATGGACCCTGTGAAAATTCGGAGACAGGTAGGGATGGTATTTCAAAAACCCAATCCATTTCCTGGGTTAAGTATTTTTGAAAACGTCGCTGTTGGTTTGAAGCTTTCTGGCATTCAAAGAAAGTCTATTCTTACAGAAATTGTTGAAAAGTCCTTAAAACAGGCAGCGCTATGGAATGAGGTAAAAGATAAACTCAATGAGCCTGGAACTTCACTTTCGGGGGGGCAGCAGCAGAGATTATGTATTGCACGCGCCTTAGCAGTTACGCCGCCCATTTTGCTAATGGATGAGCCCACAAGTGCATTGGACCCAATTTCGACTGCGCGTATCGAAGATCTTTTGCAGGATTTAAAGAAATATGTCACAATTGTAATAGTGACGCATAATATGCAGCAGGCCTCACGAGTTTCTACAAAAACGGCATTTTTCTTATCTGGTGAATTGATAGAGTTTGGTGATACAAGTCAGGTCTTCACAAAACCTAATAAACAAAAAACCGAAGAGTACATCACAGGGCGCTTTGGTTAGAAAGATCGATCATGGACAGTGAGATCAATACACTCCAACAATTAAAACATCAAATTTCCATTATGGGTGGTTACGTTGAAAAAGCTCTTGAGGAAGCGACGTATGCACTCATAGCACGCAAAGTCGAGCACTTGGATAATATTGATAAGATTGAAGAAAAAATTAATGAGATTCATGTGGTCATAGATGCTGCATGTTTCAAGCTGCTCGCAAAGCTTTCTCCATTTGCGTCTGACTTAAGACTCATATTAGCCTGTTTTAAAATGAATAACGATTTAGAGAGAATGGGAGACCATGCTAGAAATATTTCTCTGGGTACAAGAATGTACCTTTCTCGAAAAGAGATTCCATTAGAAAAAGATTTTCTACAAATGACTAATGAGGCTCGTTGGATGGTCAAAGCAGCCTTGGATGCCTTTGTTACAAAGGATGCAGAAAAAGCGCAAAAAGTTTTGGAGCATGATGATGTTGTAGATCAATTGAAAGACCGTCTTACACAGCAGATGAAGGATTTAATTAAAAAAGATCCTGATTTTGTTGAATCTGGTATCGACCTCATTCTTTTTTCGCGAAATCTTGAGCGCATTGGAGATTTGGCTACTAATATTGCTGAGGACGTAATCTTCATTGCTTCAGGAGATGATGTTCGTCATGGTGGGATAGCTGTCGACGGGTAAGTGAGGATTTTGTTAGGGTAAAAAAATATGTTTACATTAAAACAACCCCCACTAAACTGACAAAAACCGCTTGTCATTTGTGAGGTCTAAGTGACTCAATCTGAAGAAAATATCCGAGTACTGATTATTGAAGATGAAAAAGATATCAATGATCTTTTGGCGTTGAAGCTTGGCAGAGATGGGTATGTGATTGACCAAGCCTATGATGGGTATGAGGGTTTGCAAAAGGCTCTGCTCAACAAGTATCACGTTGTTGTTTTGGACTGGATGATGCCCTCTATGAATGGCATAGATGTCTTACGAAAAATACGAGAAAAGAAAAAAAGTGACGAACTCGCAATTCTTATGGCAACTGCTAAGGGTCAAAATGAAGATATCATTCTAGGATTAGAGTGTGGTGCAGATGACTATCTCTCCAAACCATTTGACGTATCTGTTTTAAAAGCAAGAATCAAAGCTGTACTCAGAAGATCTCCTGCGGTTTCTAAGCCAAAGCAATCTATTATGACTGTGGGTGATCTCACAATAAATCAAGATGAGCATGTTGTAACCTGTAGGGGTGAAAAAATAGATTTAACAATCTCTGAATTTAAACTGTTGTCTTCTATGATTATTAATTATGGCAAAGTGCTCAGCAGAAAAGAGTTAATAACAGAAATTCAAGGGGAAGGCGTAAATGTTATTGATCGCTCTATTGACACTCATATGGTAGGGTTGCGCAAAAAACTTGGGCATTGTTCAGATCTTATTAAAACAGTCCGTGGTGTGGGTTATAAGCTACAAACTGGTATGGACTAGTGCTTTTGCTTATTTTTTTAAAATATAGAAATGCCTTTGAGCTTTATTGTGAACACAAGTAGAATGTTTTTTGCGATGAAAGATATAAAAACAAAATTCAATAATCAGCTTAATAAAAGTGCACTTTATATTTTTATATCACTGAGTTTGGTATTGGTTGTCTTCTATTTTTCTCTCATTAATCTGTTGGATGACGTTTATCTTCTGAAGCCAAATCTTTCTTCTCAAATTTTGCTACTCTACTTCCTCTTTTCCTTGACGGTTTTGTTGTTTTTTTTAATTTTTGCTGTTGGAGTCAATCGAATGATCTATGCTCCGCTTACTCTTGTGCTCAAGAGAATTCAAAATTTAAAAAATTCAACTGAGTCAGATCAAAGAGATTATTTTGAAGAGTTACCAGATTTTTGGAATGAAGTAGAATCTGAGGTAACGGGCGTTGTAGAGTTTCTCAAGAAAAAAGGTAAACAATCGGATCGCATTAAGAAAACGATTGAGAATATCTTGAATGTCTTTCCTGAGCCAACACTTGTGGTGAGCCGAGATGGAACTATTAAATATAGTAATAAATCTTTCTCTCGAGTTTTTCAAACTCAGCCAACGGGAGGAATTACTCATTTGTCGGATATATTAAGAGAGCCTCAAGTGCTAGCTCTTATTGAAGTGTCAGACTCCACAAGTATGAGGAAAGAAATTGAAACACAGATCAAAGATCAAAAAAAGATTTTCATGGTTTTTAAGACTCCCTATGCAACACGTAATGAAGACGGAGATTATGATTTTCTTGTGATCTTTCATGACATCACTCAAGCTAAGAAGACAGATCAAATGAAAACAGATTTTGTTTCGAATGTTTCGCATGAGTTAAGAACTCCTCTTATGTCGATTCAGGGGTATATGCAAACTCTTAAGGAAGATGTTCAGAGTAATAGAACAGAGGAGATTCCGAAGTATATTGAGATTATTGATTCACATGTAGAAAGACTCTCCAACTTAGTAGGAGATCTATTAGAACTTTCTTATTTAGAGTCAGACATTGTTTTGAATAAGCACCCGCTAAATCCAAAGGATACAACACAAAAAGTCTTGCAGCAGTTCAGTGCTGATCTTGAAAAGGGCCATTATCATGTAGAGCAAAAGTACTTGGCGCAGGAAATTTATGGACATGAGAGATTGGTCGAGCAAGTTCTCATCAACTTAGTACAAAATAGTTTAAGGTATACTCCGCCTGGAACAAAAATTGATATTGAGTGGAATCAGAGGCAAGGACAGACCGAATTGGTCTTTCGTGATAATGGGCCAGGAATTTCTCAGGAGCATCTTGGTCGTATTTTTGAAAGGTTCTACAGAATTGACCCGCATAGATCTCGCTCACGAGGGGGAACAGGTCTTGGGCTTTCAATTGTGAAGCATATCATTCAAAGACACGGCGGAGGTATCCATGTACAAAGCCAATTGGGACGTGGTGTTGAATTTATCTGTAAATTTCCATCAAATTAGCCGCCCACACAGACTAGTTTTTAATTGACATATCGCAGCCCACACAATATCTGAATGAGATTCAACTAAAACATTGTAATTAGTTGTGATTTTGGTTTTTAAGGTTCTTAATTATCAGCTCTTTAAACAAAAGCTTTTAAAAGGCCAACAAACAAATTGAGGGGTTCAATATGAAAAATCTTTTTACGTTTACATCTCTTCTTTTCGCACTCGCACTGGCGACTACTGCTTGTACAAAGAAAACAGATACGACTTCGCAGTCTTCTGATGAAATCCTAGTGGGAGAGTTTGGCTCTCTTACTGGTAGTGAAGCAACGTTTGGTCAAATGACAAATAAGGGAATTGCTCTGGCAGTGGAAGAAATCAATTCTGCAGGCGGTGTTAACGGTAAAAAAATTAGAGTTATAACACTCGATAATCAGGGTAAATCTGAAGAATCTGTAAGTGCTGTCACAAAACTTATTACGCAAAATAAAGTTGTGGCAGTTTTGGGTGAAGTGGCTTCATCAAGAAGTTTAGCGGCTGCACCCATTGCTCAACAATATAAAGTGCCTATGATTTCGCCTAGCTCGACAAATCCAAAAGTAACAGAAGTTGGAGATTACATTTTTAGAGTTTGCTTTATTGATCCGTTCCAAGGAACAGTTATGGCTAAATTTGCTCACGAAAACTTAAAGGCAAAAAAAGTTGCAATCTTAACAGACGTGAAATCAGACTACAGTGTTGGTTTAGCTAAATTCTTTAAAGAAACTTACACAAAACTTGGTGGAACGATTGTTTCTGAGCAATCTTATTCTTCTGGTGATATTGATTTCAAAGGACAGCTTACAAATATTAAAACAGCAAAAGCAGACGCAATTTTTATTCCTGGCTATTACACGGAAGTTGGTTTGATTGCTCGTCAAGCGAGACAAATTGGTATCAAAGCTGATCTTATGGGCGGAGATGGATGGGATTCATCAAAGCTTTCAGAAATTGGTGGAGAAGCTGTTAATGGTGGTTATTTCTCAAATCACTATACATCTGAAAGTAAAGAGCCAGTTGTTGTAGGATTCGTAGAGAAGTTCAAAAAGAAATTTGGAGAAACTCCAGACGGTTTAGCTGCTATGGGATATGATGCAGCTCTTGTTCTCGGTGAAGCTCTTAAAAAAGCTCCAGATCTATCTCCTCAAGCAATTAGAGATGCGGTTGCGCAAACAAAAGACTTCCAGGGTGTAACTGGCAAAATCACAATTAACGGCGAAAGAAATGCTGTAAAGCCAGCTGTGGTTGTTAAAGTTGATGGAACAGTAAATAGATTTGTTACGACGGTGAATCCATAAATATTTTTTTCAGTTGGTGCTAAGTTGGAAGAATTTGTACAGCATTTTATAAACGGAATTAGCCTTGGTAGTATCTATGCCCTTATTGCGATTGGGTACACCATGGTCTATGGGATCCTGCAATTAATTAATTTCGCCCACTCTGATGTTTACATGATCGGAGCTTTTACCGGGTATTACTTTGGAAATTATATTTCAAGGTTGGGATGGGTCACGTTACCGAGTTGGAGTGCTTTTTTCTTTACACTCGCATGTGCCATGCTGGTTTGTGGATTTTTAGGCTTTATGATTGAGAGGTTTGCATACAGACCTCTCAGAAAAGCGCCTAAGCTTAATATTCTTATTACTGCTATCGGAATTAGTTTGTTTTTAGAGTACACGGGGCAGATTGTTTTTGGAGCAGATCCTAAAGTATTTCCAAATTTGCTAAATGATGTGGAATTGTTCTCTTCTGAATCTGGTAACGTGAGAATTTCAAGTTTTGATATTGTGATATTAACAGTGAGTGTGTCTCTTGTTGTTATACTAAATTTTATTATCTTTAAAACAAAGCTGGGTAAAGCTATGAGAGCGACAAGTTTTAATGATACTTGGGCTGCTCTCATGGGAATCCCTGTAGACAGAATCATAAGTTATACATTTGTAATCGGATCTGCTCTTGCGGCGGCGGGTGGAATTTTAGTAGGAATCAAGTACCCAAAGATTGAACCTCTCATGGGTGTGATGATTGGACTCAAAGCCTTTGTTGCTGCAGTACTGGGTGGAATTGGAAATTTAACGGGCGCAGTTATTGGTGCGTTGATCATGGGGCTTGCGGAGCAGTTTGTGGTAGGTTACGGATCAAGCACTTATCGTGATGCTCTTGCATTTGGAATTTTGATTGTCATCTTGTTATTTAAGCCAGCAGGGCTTTTAGGTAAGTTTGGTGTAGAAAAAGTTTGAGGGGATTGGCGTGAAGCAGTTGATAAAAGCGAATCTTATTCCAGTGGGAATCATAATTTTATTTGGTATTCTCACGCCAGTTTTTGAATCTGCTCTAGATGCCTATGTTCAAACGATATTTATATATTGCCTTATCAACGTTGTACTATCAGTCAGTCTTAATCTTGTGAATGGGTTTACAGGACAGTTTTCTATTGGTCATGCAGGGTTTATGGCTGTTGGTGCCTATGCATCTGCTTATGTGACTATGACATATCCAAGCTACCTAGGTGGAGTTATGGGGGCTGGTGGAGCTGAGGGCATCCTTCTTCAAATTCAATTTTTTATAAATGTGTTATTGGGTGGATTTGTGGCCGCTTTTGCGGGCTGGGCAGTAGGTCTTCCAAGTTTAAAGTTAAAGGGTGATTACCTTGCGATTGTAACCCTTGGCTTTGGAGAAATCATTCGTGTGATTCTTTTAAATACTGAGGCCGTGGGAGGCGCACGGGGAATGTATGGAATTCCTAAGATTGCAAATTTCTTCTGGGTATCTAGTTGGGCTTTCATTTGTATTTTAGTAGTTTGGAGACTTGTCCGTTCAACACATGGCCGAGGTTTTTTATCTGTAAGAGAAGATGAGATTGCTGCAGAGAGTGTTGGTATTAATACAACCCAATTTAAGACTAAAGCCTTTGTTATTAGTTCCTTTTTTGCTGGAATTGCAGGGGGGTTGTTTGCCCATTATCTTGCATATTTAAATCCATCATCTTTTACTTTTATGAAGTCATTTGATGTGGTTGTTATGGTGGTACTAGGTGGAATGGGGAGTATTACAGGAAGTGTGATATCTGCTGTGATTATTACAGTTCTTCCAGAAGCGCTCCGCCCACTTCAAGAGCTCACTCAAATTGATTTTAGAATGGTCATCTATTCACTTGCTCTTGTTGTTCTCATGTTGACTCGTCCTCAAGGGCTTATGGGAACTAAGGAAATTAGCGATTACCTTAAATTTTTCAAAAAAAGAGGGTCATCTAATGTCTGAGAAATGCTTATTAGACGTACAAGATATTACAATGAAGTTTGGTGGCTTATGCGCTGTAAACAAGTTTAAGCTCCAGTTAAAAAAAGGTGAGTTAGTAGGTCTTATTGGGCCAAATGGCGCAGGTAAAACAACTGTATTTAACATGCTTACCGGAGTTTACAGGCCAACCTCTGGAGACATTTTATTTCAAAATGAAAGTTTATTAGGGCTTAAGCCATTTGATATTAACTCGCTAGGGTTGGCTCGTACGTTTCAGAACATTCGACTGTTTAAGTCGCTTTCTGTTTTAGATAATGTACTCGTCGCAAGTCACAGAAAAACAGCCTATGGTTTGATGGATTCCATTTTGGTAACGGATACGCGTTGTGAATTGGAAGATAAAGCGCGAGCAGATGCAATTGAACTTTTAAAAATATTTAACATGGAAAATTTAATTGATGAGCAAGCAGGGTCTCTTTCTTATGGAAAACAAAGATGTTTAGAGATCGTGAGAGCTCTTGCCACGAAGCCTCAGATTTTATTTTTAGATGAACCAGCCGCTGGAATGAACTCGACAGAAAAAGTAACTCTAATGAAAATTATTGATAGTATCCGTGATAAATTTGACCTCACTATACTACTAATTGAGCATGATATGAAATTAGTTATGGGAATTTGTGAAAGAATAGTTGTGCTTGATCATGGTGTAATCATCAGTCAGGGTGCACCTCAAGATATTCAAAATGATCCAAAAGTGATTGAAGCCTATTTGGGCGCATCTGTTCTTGAGGCTCATTCATGACAACATCTATTTTATCTTTAAAAAACATTTCAGTAAATTACGGTAATATTAAGGCTCTCCGAAATATTTCAATTGATGTAAATAAAGGCGAGATTATTTCTCTCATCGGAAGCAATGGTGCTGGTAAAACAACAACACTTCGTACTATAAGCGGTATTTTAAAACCAGTGTCTGGTGAGGTGGTGTTTGATCAACAAAATATTACAGGAATAAAGCCTCATCTTCTTGTTTCAAGAGGAGTAAGCCACTCACCTGAGGGACGAGGAATTTTTGCTAACCTCACCGTTATGGAAAATCTTGAAATGGGAGCCTACACTCAAAATAATAAGGCCTATTTTGAAGAAGATCTTGAAAAAGTTTTTAAATTATTTCCGCGGGTAAAAGAAAGAATCAAGCAAGTGGCAGGGACGCTTTCTGGTGGTGAGCAACAGATGGTTGCAATGTCACGAGCATTGATGTCTCGTCCAAAGGTTCTATTGCTGGATGAGCCAAGTTTAGGGCTAGCACCGCAAGTTGTTGATACAATCTTTCATATTGTGCAAGAAGTAAATAAGTCTGGCATGACAGTTTTACTTGTTGAGCAAAATGCCTTCCAAGCTCTTAAGATTTCTCATCGTGGATATGTTATTGAAACTGGTGAAATTGTATTATCAGGGCCAGCTAAAGATTTAATGACAAATCCAAAAGTTAAAGAAGCTTATCTTGGTGGGTGAGTTTTATCTAAAATAATTTAGGCAAGCCGATGGTTTTACTCCTCTTACAGAAATGTATGCAGGGTTCTCGAATGCTTCAGGTGTTATTATTGTTTTATTTGATTCAAAGTCACGACGAGAATGTTCAACGTGCGAGTATCTTTTTATAGATTCAATGAGAGCTTCTCTTTCATGTGGACTCAGGCTTGCTAATTGAATTGGTAGTGAAGACTCCGAATGAGGAATCTTTGAAACGTCGAGTTCGCTGAGTTGGTATAAATCTCGTATGGTGCTTTTAAAGAATCTATTTACTTCTGAAACTGCCAATTCTAATTGTTCTCTGGTAAATTCAATGGCTTGTTCACTAGGGCTAAACTCTGCCTTTGAAGTATTGAAAATATCTGATTTCTCAGTCGACTTGTAGGAGCTAATTTTTTGGTATGCAATAAGAGGCTCGATACGTACTCTGTTGCCATCAAATATAAGATGGTAAAAGAATCTACCCACAGGATTTCGGTAGTGTCCCTCTGTATCTTGTACAGGATCTGAGGGCATATAAGGCTGAAGTATCCAAACATTAAAGTTAGAAAGAATTTTTAAGAGAGATTGCGTTGGATTTTGGAGTTCTGATCTTTTTACAAGTAAAACACCAATACTTCTAGCTTGGTCAGATGGTTTTAGAATAAATAAATCATTAGAATTTTTATTTAAAAAATCATTTACGATACCAGGGCTTTTTCTAAATCTATTAGATGTAAAAAAAGTAGTTGGAACACTAACGCCATTGACTTCTGTGAGAAGCGCAAAGAGTGTTTTGTAAGATGTTACATGGATGATGCCCGGGTGGTTAAATGTCATTCGGTAATCTTGAGTTTGTTGCCAAGTAAAGTAATCTAGAGCACTGCCATATACAAAAATAGCAGACTGAGATCTACCAGTGAAGCGATGGATATCATCTGTTTGAAATTCGCTATAGATATTTTGAAGAGGTATAGAGAATTCCTCTGCAAATCGATTCACAGATTCATTTAAAAGAGAGTTAAAATCTATTCTTGGGAAGAGTTCATCGTGTCCACGGTGACCAGATCCTCCAAAAATAATAAAATTTGACTTAAAAAATTTCTGCAACTTGCTAAATTTTAAGAACAACAAATGTGAAGTGACGCCATAAGGATAAGATGGGCCATTTAATTCTAAAACTCTCACCCCATTTTTCTGGCTGAGCGTAAAGTCTACGGAAATAACATAACTTCTTGGAGAAATACCGGGCCAAGAAACATTAAGTGTTTCGCCATGGTTCTTAAAAAAATCTTTAAAATCTGCTTCAGATCCAAATGCAATGGATTGAAAAGGAGGAATGTAGTAATCCTCAAATATTATGCTGTAAGCTTTATAAGAGCTTAGAGAAATTAATACGTATGCTAGGATAGCCAGTTTTAATAAGTTTGGTATAAAGAATGACATGTAATTGGTACTGCAATCGCAGTACCAAGGTTTTAACTATTTTTTCTGAAAAGGAACAACTTTCTGCTCAATCGTTCCAAAGATATTCTCTCCTTTTGGAGAAAGCATTTCGATTTTGACCGTATCTCCTACCTTCATAAATGGTGTTGAGGGTTTTCCAGACTCAATGGTTTCAATCATACGCTTTTCAACAAGACAGCTACTACCTACCGTAGGATCTTCATTTGAAACGGTTCCTGACCCGATAATTGTTCCAGCGCCAAGAGCTCGAGTGAGGCAAATATGTTCTATGATTTGTGCGAAATTAAAATACATTTCTTTTGCATTTGGTTTTCCAAAAAGAGTTCCATTTAAGTAGGTATGAAGTGGTAAATGAAAGCGTCCATCTTTCCAAAATTCACCCATTTCATCTGGAGTTACCGCAAATGGTGCAAAAGCTGTGGAAGGCTTAGATTGGTAGAAACCAAAGCCCCGAGCCAGTTCTGCTGGGATTAATCCGCGCAAAGAGACGTCATTTAAGATAACTAAAAGTTTGATGTGTTTGAGAGCATCTTCCTTTTTTGTGCCCATTGGAACGTAGTCAGTAATAACGCCTACTTCGCTCTCAAAATCGAGTCCATGCGAATCATCGACAAGGGGAATTGTATCATTTGGAGCGAGTAAGGTATCGCTTCCTCCCTGATAAATTAGGGGGACTTGATATAAATCTTCTGGAAGAGGGGCATTTCTTGCTTTTCTAACAAGCTTAATGTGATGGATAAAAGCTGAGCCATCAACCCAGTGAAATGTTCGTGGAAGAGGGGCATGGAAGTCTGCTGTATTTACTGCAAATGCAGCTGTGGCTTTCCCTTGGTTTAACTGATCATAAATGTTTTGTAGTTGAGGTGCATAGGTTGACCAGTCCTCTAAAGCTACTCGTAAACATGGTAGTATGTGGTCAACTTTGACAGCCTTTTGATTGTTTTGGCTAACAACAACTGGAATACCATCTAATTTTTTGGGGTCTTTGAGTGTTCCTAATTTCATAAGGTGAATATAAAACAAGGGGTTGGACGTCGCAATAGGTTTTGGTAGCAAGGAAGGGGTATTTTTGCTATTTAAACCTCATGGATTCATTAAGAACCGCGGATGTCTGGCAAAAGATTAATTTGATTGAGGATTCTTGTCAGAAAGCCTACCTTCATCACATTCGTGATGTACCTAGATTGCCAGAGCGAAACATTCCTGTTTTGCATGTTAAACTGCATCCGCCAAAAAAAGGATTTTCTTATCAAGAGGGACAAGCAAGGCTTCTACATGATCTAGCAAATATTGAACTTCAGGCAATGGAATTAGGGCTTAGAACCCTCATTGAGTTTCCAGACGCTCCAAAGTTATTTCGTGAAGAATTAATAGAGGTAGTATTGTCTGAGGCAAAGCATCTCAAAATGTGCCTGCAGGGAATTGAACAGCTTGGACACAAGTGGGGAGATTGGCCTGTACACGTTGGGTTGTGGGAAACTACTTGTGAAGAAGATAGTCTTTTGGATCGTATTGTTATCGTGCACCGCTATCTTGAGGGAAGTGGTCTAGATGCAGGAGATACACTGATTCATAAATTACATGGTACGCACTCACCAGTTGTAGACCCTGTTTTAAAAGTGATTGTTGAAGAAGAGGTTGGGCATGTTCTTTTTGGTTCACAGTGGTATAAAAGAATTTGTGCAGAACAGGAAATAGATCCAGAGATTGATTTCAAAGAAAGATTATTAAAGGTTTCTCATAAAATTCCCAAAAGATTAGAAAAGCTAAACTATCAACTTAGAAAAGCTGCTGGATTTGAAGATTCTGAGTTAGAGTTTCTAGAAAAGTTCCAAGAAATCAAAAAACAAATGGCTATTAAAGAACAGTAAAAGGAAAAGATATGACAAAGCCCATTTTATATTCGTATTTTAGAAGTTCTGCATCCTACCGAGTTAGGATTGCTCTTCACCTCAAGAAAATTGATTTTGAATATAAGGCAGTTCATTTAACAAAAGATGGAGGGCAGCAAAATGCACTTAATTACAAAGCTGTTAATCCTATGTCACAAGTTCCAACTCTTGTTGATGGAATGAATCTAATGTCTCAGTCGATGGCTATTATTCAGTACATCGATGACAAATGGTCTCAATCGCCTCAGTTATTTCCTAAAGACCCATACAAGAAGGCGCTTGTTATAGAAGTTTGTGAGTTAATCAACTCAGGAATTCAACCTTTGCAAAATCTTTCTGTTTTGCAGAAATTAGAAACAGATTTTAAGATCGATTCAAATCAAAAAGACAAATGGTGTCAGCATTTTATTGCAAAAGGATTTGAAGCTCTTGAGAAAAAGATAGCACAAACTGCAGGCAAATATTGTTTTGGTGGTGAGTTGACAGCAGCAGATTGTTTTTTGGTTCCTCAGGTTTTTGGAGCGATACGATTTGGTCTTTCGATGGATGCCTATCCAACATTGAAGCGTATTAGTGAAACGCTTGGTCAGCTAGAAGCTTTTAAAAGAGCTCATCCAAGCAATCAACCAGATACACCGATTGAAAATTAATATTTAGAGGTGCCAGGCACTTGGAAACGTTTGATAAAAACGTTTCCAAGTGCCTGGCACCATTATATAAGGAAGGCCATATGGCATATAATTTTGCGAGTGATAATAATTCAGGTGCTCTTCCTGAAATGATAGATGCAGTTAGAAAAGTAAACGTCGAACACGTACATGCTTACGGGGGAGATGAGTACTCTGAGTCTGCAATTGATTGTTTTAAAAAGAATTTTGGAGAGAATATAGATGTCCACTTTGTGTTTAATGGTACCGCTGCAAATGTGCTTTCTATAAAGGCTTTGCTTAAATCATATGAATCGGTGTTGTGCGCAGAGACTTCTCACTTAAACATGGATGAGTGTGGAGCTCCTGAGGCCATGACTGGAAGCAAATTAATTCTATTACCATCTGTCGATGGGAAAATAAAAATTAAAGACTTAGATGAAAAGTATATTCGACTTGGAGACCAACATTATTCTCAGCCCAAAATGGTTTCAATTACGCAACCTACTGAATATGGAACTGTTTATACAGTAGAAGAAATGAGGCAAATCTCTGATTGGTGTAAAAAAAGAAATATGTATTTTCATGTGGATGGAGCTCGATTTGTGAATGCAGCTACAAGCTTGCAAAAGTCACTTAAAGAAATATCAGCAGATGTGGGCGTTGACGTGCTTTCTTTTGGCGGAGCCAAAAATGGGTTAATAATAGGTGAGGCCGTTATCTTTTTTAATAAAAATCTTTCTAAGGATTTTAAATTCTACAGAAAACAGCTTATGCAGCTGGGGTCAAAGGCTCGGTTTATTTCCAGTCAGTTCGAAACCTTACTTAGCAATGATCTGTGGAAAAAATCATCAGCTCACAGTCTTAAAATGGCTCAACTACTCTGCGAGAAACTTTCTAAATTTCCAGAAATACGCATTACTCAAAAAGTCCAAGCAAATGCGGTTTTTGCAATGATGCCAAAAGAGTGGGTAGGCGTATTAAGAGAAAAATATTTTTTCTACGTATGGAACGAAAATACATGGGAAGTTCGTCTCATGACAACTTTTGATACAAGTGAAGCTCAGATAAACGATTTTTGTGGTATTATTGAGTCTTTAAAGAAAAAATAATCAGATTAATCATCACTTGGAAACGTCTAGTAAAAACGTTTCCAAGTGCCTGGCACCTTAGTTTTGGTTAAAAAAATCATCACACGTGCAGATGAGGTTTTTATCTCCATGAGCATTGTCTACACGAGAAACTGCGGGCCAAAATTTATAGGTTTTTACCCAGTCTTTTGGGAATGCAGCTTTTTGCCTTGAGTAAGAGTGCTTCCAGTCGTCACTTGTTACCTCTGGAGCTGTGTGTGGTGCATTCTTTAAAACATTATTTTCTTTATTAGCTTTCCCAGAGCGAACCTCTTCGATTTCTTCGTAAATTGAAATCATTGCATCACAGAAGCGATCCAACTCTTCTTTAGATTCACTTTCAGTGGGCTCAACCATCAACGTTCCAATTACTGGCCATGACATTGTTGGGGCATGAAATCCATAATCCATAAGTCTTTTGGCAACATCTTCCACAGTGATACCCACAGTGTCTTTGATTGAGCGTAAGTCTAAAATACACTCGTGAGCAACAAAGCCATTATTACCTTTGTAAAGTGTTGGATAATAGTTTTTAAGTTTTTCTGCTATGTAGTTTGCATTGAGTATTGCTACTTGAGTTGCTTTTAAAAGCCCATCTGATCCCATCATTTGAATATACATCCATGAGATAGGAAGAATGCTGGCGCTTCCCCATGGTGCCGCAGATACGGCTCCAGATGCCGTACTTGGGAATTCTGATACAAGTCCGTGCCCTGGTAAGTACGGAGCAAGATGTTTTCGAACTCCAATAGGCCCAACTCCCGGCCCTCCTCCACCATGTGGAATGCAAAATGTTTTGTGTAAGTTAAGGTGACAAACATCTGCTCCAACGATTCCAGGAGATGAGGTTCCAACCATTGCATTCATATTTGCACCGTCTAGGTACACTTGGCCGCCTGCTGCATGAATCAATTCGCAAATTTGCTGAATACTTTCTTCAAACACACCGTGCGTGGAAGGGTAAGTGACCATCAGCGCTCCAAGGTTTTGTTTGTGTGCTTCAATTTTATCCTTCAGATCACTCACATCAATATTTCCAGACGTATCGCATGCCACTCCAACAACTTGAAATCCTGCCATAACAGCACTTGCAGGGTTGGTTCCATGGGCTGACACAGGAATTAAGCAAATGTCTCTGTGTGCCTCTCCTCGCGCCTCAAAGTATTTTCGAATGACAAGCAGACCTGCGTATTCACCCTGTGAGCCAGCATTGGGTTGTAATGATACGGCGTCAAAGCCCGTGATATCTGACAACCAAGTCTCGAGTTCATTAAACAGTTTTAAGTACCCTTGAGCTTGATTGAGAGGTGCGAAAGGATGTAATTGGGAAGCTTCTGGCCATGTAACCGGTATCATTTCACTTGTTGCATTCAACTTCATAGTGCAAGAACCAAGCGGAATCATTGATGTGGTTAAAGATAAATCCTTATCCTGTAGGCGCTTGAGATATCGAAGCATCTCCGTCTCAGACTGATATTTATTGAATACGTCTTGCTTTAGAAAGTCTTGAGTTCTCTTAAGTTGAGAAGGAACTCCTGTCGTTACTTGAGCTGCCAGTGTATTGAGTTGGTCAACAGTTATAGAAACACCAAAAACTTTTGCAAGCAGAGATACATCTTGAAGTGTTGTTGTTTCGTCAAAAGAGATTCCAACTGATTCGTCAGAAATTTTTCTGATGTTAATTTGATGAGCCTCTGCAATTTGGATAAGATTTTGGGATCCAGTTTTTGTTTTAATGCTTAACGTATCAAACGCTGTTGGATTGAGAATTTTATATCCTGCATTCTCAAGGGTTTTTCTAAATACCTGAGTAAGGATATGAACGCGATTCGCAATTTTTTTAAGACCTTCAGGTCCGTGATAAATTGCATAGAAAGTTGCCATATTTGCCAGGAGAACTTGGGCTGTACAAATATTGCTCGTCGCCTTATCTCTACGAATATGCTGTTCGCGCGTTTGTAGTGCAAGTCGGATCGCAGGCTTGCCAAGACGATCTACAGACACTCCCACCAAGCGTCCTGGAATTCTTCGTTTGTATTCTTCTTTTGTTGAGAAGAACGCAGCGTGTGGACCACCAAAGCCCATTGGAACACCAAAGCGTTGTGAGTTCCCAATCGCTACATCTGCACCCCATGCTCCTGGTGGCGTTAAAGATGTAAGAGATAAAAGATCACAAGCCGCTGCCACTAAAGATTTGTTTGCATGAGCTTTTTCAGTAAAGGCTTTTAAATCATCAATATGTCCATATGTATCCGGGTATTGGACAAGTGCCCCAAATACATCTTCTGTGAATTGAAAGGAATTGAGATTTCCAACGACCACATTGATTCCCATTGGTTTTGCGCGAGTCTGAACAACTTCAATTGATTGAGGATGACATGTTTCGCTTACAAAAAATGTATTACGATTTTTCCCAGGAGCTAGTGCCTGGCAAAATGTCATTGCTTCTGCACACGCTGTACCCTCATCAAGCAAGGATGCGTTTGCAATTTCTAACCCCGTAAGCTCCGATATGAGTGTTTGAAAGTTGAGAAGTGTTTCTAACCGCCCTTGAGAGATTTCAGCTTGGTAGGGGGTGTACTGAGTGTACCATGATGGGTTTTCTAGAACATTTCTAAGGATGACCTTTGGGGTTTGCGTATCATAGTAACCCATTCCAATATAGTTTTTAAAAATTTTATTTTCTGAGAAAATATTTTTAATTTTTTGAAGAGCGGACGTCTCAGAAAGTGCTTCTACGTTTATTTTGGTTTTTCTTTGAATTGCGGCTGGCACTGACTTTTGAACTAACTCTTCTAGAGTTGTTACGTTCAGAGTTTTGAGCATGGATTGAATATCTGTATCTGAAGGCCCAATATGACGTTGAATAAATTCTGAGTTTGTAGAAAGTTGCTGTATGAGTTTCATTTTTTGCTCCGTAGAAAGTTCTGTCGTAAGTGATGAGTGTGTTTGTGGCTCAATTTCCATAGGGTCCCCTTCATAGTATGCCTCT
>CAUJDY010000006.1 GCA_963169805.1 Bdellovibrionota bacterium
TGTGAGTAATGTCTGATTAACTCAGAAATAATATCTTCTAGAGAATAAGTTAGCTTTAAATTCAGTTCTTGTCTGGCATAGGTATTATCTCCAACAAGATAAGTATAATCTGTTTTCCGAATTAAGGATTCGGTGGATAAAACTCGAGTTATTCCGCTAGCAGGATCTTTGGCAGAAAATTGGTTTCCATCATGGTGCCATTCCAGTTTGATTCCAAGTTTATGGAACACAAGATGAATAAAATCTTTAAGTGATGTGGGTTGTCCGCTTGATAGAATAAAATCAGTGGGCTCTTTTTTTTGTAAGCTCTGGTAGATCGCTGGAATGAAGTCTTTTGCATGAGACCAATCTCTTGTGACATTGATGTTTCCTAGTTCTAGTACATTTTTTCGTTTTGCTTTGATATCAATTGCAGCTTTGATTATTTTTACTGTGACAAATCGGTTATCTCTGTAAACAGATTCATGATTAAATAATATGCCGTTAACAATAAAGTATTCATGCTTGTGACGCAAAGTTATAGCTTCTTGATGGCATATTTTTTTTGATATTCCGTAAGGAGAAGATGGAAGAATTTCTGTACTTAGATCGTAGATTTTGTCTTGAGGTTTAAATATATAAGCAGATGAGGCATTGAAAAAGCGCGAATGAGGTGCGCTTTCAATGCTAGCCGTGACTAGATTCAAAAAACTACTTACATTATCTTCAATTAGAAGATTTTCAGAAGAACTGTCTCCTGGAAATGAGTTAGCAGCAAAATGATAAATTTCGTCTGGTTTAAATTTTGAAACCAGATCAAAAACTTGTTTTTTGTTTTTGTAATCACAAACAGTATGATGAAAATTGGGGTGTATCTGTTTTGGATTTAGATTTCTACTGAGTCCTAGTACGGTGTAAGAATTTTCTAAAAGATAATCAACCATTAGGCGGCCATCTTGCCCTGTCGCTCCTGAAACAATGGCTCTTTTGTTATTTAGCATAGAGTTTTTTCGACCTGCCAGTAGGGTTGCTTGACGTACTCAATGTCATGTTTAACCATGATTTCAACTAGCTCCTGGAACTTTACTTTTGGCTCCCAACCGAGGTCTTTTTTAGCTAATGATGCATCTCCAATAAGTAAGTCTACCTCTGCTGGACGAAATTGTTGCGGATCAATTTTTACGAGGACTTCGTTGTTTTTGGCATTAACTCCACATTCTTCAACAGATCCTTTGGGGCCCTTCCATTCAATTTTGATGTCTACGCATTCAAAGGCGGCTTCTATAAATTCTCTAACAGAGTGAGTCTCGCCTGTTGCCAGTACAAAATCTTTTGGAGAGTCTTGTTGTAAGATTCTCCACATACCCTCAACGTATTCTTTTGCATATCCCCAGTCTCTTTTGGATTCTAAGTTTCCAATCGTAAAGTGGCTTCTCATTCCATTTACTATTTCTGCAACGTTTGTTGTAATTTTGCGTGTGACAAAGTTAAGGCCTCTGTGCGGACTTTCATGATTAAATAGTATTCCATTGGTTGCAAACATCCCATAGGCCTCTCGATAGTTTACAGTAGTCCAATAAGAATAAAGCTTCGCAATGGCATAGGGACTTCTTGGATGAAAGGGAGTTTTTTCCGTTTGGGGTACTTCTTGAACTTTCCCAAATAGTTCGCTTGTTGAGGCTTGATAGAAGCGAGTAGCTTTTTCGAGTTTATTGGAGCGAATGGCCTCTAACATACGGAGAGTGCCTAGTGCATCAACATCTGCTGTGTATTCAGGTTGATTAAAAGAAAGACCCACGTGGCTCATGGCTGCTAGGTTGTAAATCTCATCTGGTCGTGTATCTGCAACAATCCGGCTCACACTTATAGAATCAGACATATCTCCAGACAGTAGTGTTAAATTGGGGTGATTTAAAAAAGCATTTATCCTGTGAGTATTTGGGGACGAATTTCTTCGAACAAGTCCATATACTTTGTAGTTTTTTTGAAGAAGTAGATCTGTTAAGTAGTGGCCATCTTGTCCTGTAATACCAGTAATAAGTGCTTTTTTCATAAACAGAAATCTATCCCGGATTTTTCGGATGGTCAACTTGACGAATCAGCAGTAGTCTCATGTTGTATGGGTAAATTTTTAAGACTTATTTTTGAGATTGTAGGCAATTTTTTCTGTCGATACGACGTTTTGTATGTCGTAGAAGATGCAGATTGGGTTGTAAAGTCAGAGGGGCTGAACTACCAAAAGTATATGCATCGTCATGGGATTCGACTCAGGATCTCTATAACGCATCTTGGAGCGCGCAACAGAGTTGTCCATTTTGGAGCAGTATCGACTCTTGTAAATAATCATGGTGTCAAAGATTTGCATCCTTCAAATAGAATTATACTCACGTGGTATCATGTGCCCGAAAACGATCCGAGAATGAATTACCTAAAGAGTCTTGCGGGCCGAGTTTCTTTCTTACATACTTCTTGTGAGATATCGAAAAAAGTTTTTGTAAAATCAGGATTTCCTGATTCAAAAATAGTGATTATCCCTATTCCAATTGATTTAGAAGTTTTTGATTTTAATAAAATAAACAAAGAGCATGGCAGGCGAAAATATGATCTCCCTTCTGATAAGTTCATAATTGGGAGTTTTCAAAAAGATGGTGATGGCTGGGGTGAGGGGATGAATCCAAAACATGTAAAGGGTCCTGATTTATTTTGTGATGCAATTGAGAATTTGCCAGAAAATAATCGGCTTCATGTCTTGTTATCTGGCCCGTCCCGAGGTTATGTAAAGGCCCGGCTAAAAAAAGCTGGAGTTTCATTTACACATATTTTTTTGAAAGATCCGAGTGATGTGGTTGAGTTGTACTCTGTTATTGATGCCTACGTCATTTCATCACGTGTAGAGGGGGGGCCAAAGGCACTTGTCGAGTCTTGGGCACTTAAGGTACCGCTAATATCTACCTCTGTGGGAATGTGTGCAGACTATGGGGTTAATGGCGTAAATATTTTTATGGCTGATGAATGCAGCGGAGCGTCTATATCTAAAGCTATCAATAGGGTTCTCTCTAACCCAAAGTCTCCCACGGTTTTTCAGGTGATAGAGAACGCATATAAGACAGTTCAAGATTTGAGCTATGCTAAGTGTTCGCTTCAGTGGCTAAATTTATACAAAAATGAGATGAGTAAATCCTCATAGATCCTGAAATGTGGTTTATTAAAAAAAGAATACAAGATACTATCTATTTTTCTTTTAGGGTTCATATATGAAAGACGTCTTATTTTTAATACCACTTTACTACACATCCCGAACCGTGGAGCGTGTTCAGGCTTATATCAATGAAGCTACAGGGTCTTTTTCTTATGATATTTATTTTTGTTGCACAAATCCTGATATTTTTGAGGCCGCAAAAGCTAAGTGTAATTCACATAGCTCTATTGATTTAAGGGATAATATTGGTGTGGGCCAAGGTATGTGCTGGTATCTGCAAGAAAAATCCAAAATTGATCTCTCCGCGTATAAGTATATATGGTATTTTGAAGAATCCTGCGAGCCAGTTCGAAGAGACTGGGTTGAAAAAACCCTAGAAAAAATGAATGCAGGGTGGAAGTTGTGTGGATGGGATTGGAATAGTCAGGGAAAAAAAAGAAAGCATCAGATTAGCCATGAGATAGTTGGGACAGATTTGTCAAAGTGTACGGCATATGAAAATACAGAGGCTACGGGACTAGATATTATTGGTAAGCCTCTAAAGGGAATCTGGGATACTCCAGCGTATAGACATGAATCCATAGTTTTTCACTCACAAGACTTTATAGATTTTAAATTTCCAGATCCAAATGATCCTTTGTGGGTAGAAAAGGGCGGTTGGAGAAGTTATGGAACGCGTGCAGAAAGAATGTGGTGGGATATTTCTAAAAAAGATCTGCATGGGTGTTATCTGCCATCACCAAACCTTCAGTGGACGGTCATTTCTAAGTATAAATTTGTGCCACCACAGAGAAATCCATTTTTTTGGTACTACAGAGAGTTAAATAATTTTGAAAAAACGTCCATTGAATACAATCCACCTTCCTACTTTGTAAGGCAGTGTCTTGCTCTTGCAACGTACTTCAAACTCAGATCTAAACACCTAACCCAAAAGGTTCTCCATGCCTATAAGCCATAAGAAGTGTACGATTTGTAAATCGTCTAAAATAGAATTTCACTTTGAGACCGTTGATTACTTAACAGAAAGAACAGGCCACTGGAAATATGATAAGTGTTTGGATTGTGGATATGTTTTTTTAAATCCAGAGCCAACAGAACAAGAAATATCTGAGTTTTATAACTCAAACTACCACAAAGTTCATTATCATGCCCCTGTAGGTATAAATGTTCAAAAAAGTACTTTAGAACAACTTAAGTTGTGGCTTAAGAAGCAGACTCTTATTAATCATTTCAATATAACCGGCTTAGGGAAAAAAAGTTTTATAGGCTATTTACTAGGATTAGTGTTGGTTAGATCCATGAAGATTAATCTTTTTCCTGCTTCAATTAATGCCAAAGATAAGATTTTAGAGATAGGGAGTAGTACGGGGTCAAGAATTGCCTTACTCAAAGAGTATGGCTTTCATAATCTTCATGCAAATGAATTTAATGTTGAGCTTTCAAAGGATCTTTCAAAGAAATTTAATATTGAATCCTCTTTTGTAGATATTCGAATGAATCCTCATTTGAAAGCAAATAGTTTTGATTTTGTAGTTGCTAGCATGGTGCTTGAGCATGCTACAGATCCTGTTGGTTTTGTAGATAGAATCTATGACATATTAAAGCCAGGAGCATACTTTGCATTTAGTGTTCCCAATCTCGAATGTTTAGAGTTTAAATTATTTGGATCAAGACTTTACGCTTTACATGCTCCTTATCATCTTTCTCAGTTTGATGAAGCCTCAATTAAAAAGTTGCTTGGAAAATTCGAGAACATTGATTTTTATTATCAAAAGTTTGATAGAGACTGGGTTGTTAGTGCGAGACGTACATATCAAGAGATTCCAACCTTAAGGAATAGAATACTAAGTCTTTCGGAGAATAAAATTATTAGAAAAACAATTCTTAGGTTATTTTTTAGTATTTATGGACTCTTTGGCAAAACATCACGCGTATCAGTTTATGCAAGAAAACCATTTGTAAAAATCAAAGAAACATCACCTAAGCGAGCCAAGGCTGTCTTAGAGGTTCAAGCTTAATCAACAAGTAAGTTTGATAAAGAATGCCCCGGAAAATGCGACTTCATATTCATTTTAGGGATGGTAGAAAATTTTGATTTCCATTTATCTGGCTGTTTGGTTGCAATCGCAAAAATATATGTTGAAGAAGCAAAGTTATCATTAAAGTTTACATAAAGTATCTCTAGATTGTGCTTTTTAAAAAGCTTAAAAAGTGCAAAGGGACTTATTCTCCAATAATCTTCAAATGAGTTCTCAATCCAATGCTGTGGTTGTAAGAAAGGGACCACTAAGATCACAGTATCGTTAGAAAGTGCACACAGATTTTCAAAAGCTTTTTCGAGTTTAAATATATGTTCAAGAGTTGTATGATTATATACAACATCAAACTTTCCTTTTAATTCTTCTGGAAGGTCAGATTCTAAATCAATAAAAACTTCATTTTCTTTATGGGTAAGTCCTTTCTCGCCTTTATAATTTGAGATGGTATAAGACTTGCTTTTAGTGAAGTATGATTTGTAGGTGTTACCTTCTTTATCAGAATCTAGATATCCAGAGACATTAATAATGTGTCCTTCGTATAAGGGGGCAAATTTTCGGAGCTCTAAGTTACTAAACTTGCGAGCAGTGCTAGATTGAGTCATGTTGCGTGCAAGCTTAAATGAGATGCGGCACATAGAATACAGTATGGGTAATAAGATTGGTGAGAGTATTTTTAAGATAGAGTTAAGCATTGCTAAAAGTTTCTTTCACTATGGTTTCTAGTATCAAGTTTAATTTAAGATAATTTGAATTTTTAATATATTGAGTAATGTACTTTTGGTCAAAACCTTGCTGATCATTGGTCGCATCTGACAACCTATCTAAATTTGTATGGAGAACCCAAGATGTTGGTTTCTCAGGGAGGAAGATATCTTTCATTTTGTTTTTGATATGTGAAAATACATATTTATCGTATTCAGGATAATGAATAAACGTAAATGGCAAATTAAAAGCCGCGAGCTCTATGGTTGTGGCAGTAGGCATAAAATTAATAAAGCAGTGTGAAGATATAGAGCATAATTCCGAAATTGTATTTGGGTGAAATGTTTCGTCATAAATAATATGGCCATACTCCCTATATTTTGCAGGAAGTAGGCGTTTGAAGCGAGATTTGATAATTAACTCTGTATCAGAATTTTTTAAAGATTTTTTGAGGTGATCTAAAATATTAAGTTCAATTTTCTCAAGACGCTTCAAGTGGTAGTAAGCGTACAGTTTATTCGGGAAAAAAATATAATTTTGAGGTGAATCAGAGGGGAGGGGGATAAATAAAAAATATTTTTTATCAGGATCTAGATTGTATTTTCCACAAACACTTTCTCTAATGCCTACAAACTCTTGGTTAGCATAGAAAAGTCCTGCTTCAAAAATTTTGCATCCTTCGCTAATACTGTTACCCTCGAGCCAGTGTTTTGTATAGGTGATGTAGTAGTCGGTTTCTTGGTGGGGGTATTTTGTAGAGTCAATGCCGTGCTGTACCGTCACCCACTTCAGGTCAGACGCTTCAATCCCGTACCTATTGCGCGGGTGAAGGGAGAATACGAGTTTTGTTTTATTTCTTTTTAGGTATTCTTTAAGCTCATCGATATCATTCAACATTGCAGAGTGTTGTATTTTTTTATGAAACTGAGGAATCTGGCTCAGTTGCGGGTAGTAAAATAATTTATCATCACCTTTTTTAAGGTTTGTCCCATGAGATAAGTGCAAAAGAGTGATTTTTAAGTGGTACTTTAGGGCCTCATCAATTACTGGGGCCAGGTACTTATAGTAAATATTTCTATCAATTAAAAAGACAACTTCGGACATTTTCTTAGCTATTCCTAACCCAATTATTTTAAACTATAAGCCATATGCAGATAAAACTGTAGACAGGCTCAGCAAAAAGTTATTATTGCATTGCCTAGAAATGTTGTTAATTTAAATAAAGCTTGAGATAAATGCGTCTAACGTGTTGCGCCGTATAGAGTGTAGAGGTTCATAACAAATGCTATCAAATTTCAGTCAGATTGTTGAATTGGTGGGGATTAAAAAGCTCATAAAAATTCAAATAACAATACTTTTAAATACGGTCGCAGAGCTAGCAATCATAGTCCTAATCCCGCTGTTTTTAACTTTAATTGCCAATCCCACTTTACCTGCGGACTCCAAACTATTATCTGTCCTCACTCCGCTAGGATTGATGGTGGGTACGGCGGTCAACATCAAGATTATTGGGCTGCTATTTTTTGGTTTAATAGCAATGTCAAATTGTACGGTCGTAGTATCAAATTATAAAATTTTAAAATTCTGTGCTGAGTTGGGGGCAAGTTTTTCTGATAAATTATTTAAGTACTATCTTTCAAGAGATTATCTGTTTTTTGTTAAAAGTCATTCCTCTCAAATCATTAATGATATTGTTTTAGAATCTCAACGGCTTACAAGTAATATTGTCTTTTCACTTTTGACATTTATATCAAGATTGATTGTGACAGTTGGGATAGTTTCAATTTTATTGGCTGTTAACCCTGAAATGACATTAATTGCTTCAGCCGTCATAGTTGTTTTCTATTTTTTATTTTTCAAGGTTATCAAAAAGAAACTCGCAGGAAATGGTGTTATTATTTCTGAGCTTTCCACTCTGAGATTTAAGTATCTCAATGAGGCGTTTTCCCTTATAAAAGAACTCAAAATATTTAATAAAGAAACTATTTTTGCAAAAAAACAGTATGATGCACACTTGAGAGTTAATGTCTGTAATGCTCAAAATGCATCCATTGCTTTTGTATCCAAATATTTTTTTGAAACTATGATTTTTGGAGCGGGATGTTTTGCTATCTACACAATTCACTCCAGTGGAACAGATTTGCTTTCATTGTTGCCTACTATTTCTCTTTACTTGGTTTCTATCTATAAGCTGCTACCAACTGTGCAAGCTCTCTTCAACTCGTATGCAACGCTCAAAAGCTCACAGCATATACTTGATCAATCTGGAGAAAAAATAAAAATTGGAGAAGGTGTTCAATTTTTAGATGGAGTTGAAGAATCAAAAAGAATTATTCCGCAAAAATTTATTAAATTAAAAAATCTGTCCTTCTCTTATGATGGGTTAAAAAATCAACTCAATAATGTTACGCTCGAGATACCTGTTAATAAGAAGATTGCCTTTGTAGGGGCCTCTGGCGCCGGAAAAACAACGGCTGCTAACATAATTTTAGGAATGCTAAAGCCTACGGGTGGACAGTTGTATGTAGACGATAGATTAATAGACGATACAAATAGAGAGATTTGGTCGCAAAGTATCTCTTTTATATCACAAAACATAAGCCTCATGGATGAATCTGCAAAAGCTAATATTACGCTTTTTGAGGATGCAAAGGATGAGGATGTGTTTACGCCGGCAAAGAATGCCAATATACATGATTTTATCTTAAGTTTAGAGAAGCAGTATGAGTCTTTGATTGGTGATAATGGCGTGAAGTTAAGCGGTGGACAAAGGCAGAGAATTGGTTTGGCTAGAGCGCTTTATTTTAATCGTCCAGTCATGATTTTTGATGAAGCAACAAGTGCTCTAGATAATGCCAATGAATTTGAGATTATGAAGAATATCGATAATATAAAAAATAAAACAATTATAGTGATTGCACACAGGCTCTCTACAATCAGAAAGTGTGATATTGTATTTCTTTTTGATGAGGGGCGTCTGGTAGATTCTGGAAACTTTTTTGAACTAAAAGAAAAGAGTAAAGATTTTGAAAATCTAATTTCAAAAGAGGAGCTTGGGGCTTTGTAAAGCACAATCCTAGATTAATCAAAGCATGTGATTTGCGGGCCCGTGACCGAAAAGTTAAATCGACAGTAGGCTAATCCCAAACTCTCTAGTGATTTAATGATATTTCTGTGCGTACTAGGATCTGCAAAAACAGTTAAAAAGCCACCACCACCTGCTCCTGAAATTTTTCCACCCCATGCGCCGGCGTCTATCGATGCATTATATGCTGTATCTATAAAGTTGTTGCTTACACTGGACGCCAAGTTCTTTTTCATGAGCCAGCCTTCATGAATAATCTTTCCAAATCTCTCTGCATTCATATCATGCTTCATAATAGACTCATGAATAAATTCAGCCTGTGTGCGCATTAAGGTAAGTGTTTGGCTGTTCTTGGTATTATTATTGTTTTGCTCCTCTAAGATTGTATCTGCAGGCCTAGTTTTTCCAGTCCAAAAAGTGAGCATGCAGCTTGAAATTTCATTTTGAAGTTTTGCTGAAACACAAGTTGGTTTTATGTCTACCGTGTTATCCGCATTAAATTTAAAAAAATTAAATCCACCAAATGCAGCGGCATAGTGATCTTGTTTTCCTATTGGTTTTTTAAGTAAATTGATTTCAATGTGTGCGGCTTCTTCAGCTAGTTGGCCTGCAGAGACTCTTTCTCCGCGATACTTATAGAGTGCGGCTAGTAGCCCGACACAGAATGCGCTAGAGGATCCAAGTCCAGACCCAGCAGGGCAGTCTGCAACTGTGCTTATATAAATACGATCATCAATTTTTAGAAATCTAAGGGATTCTCTAATAATTAAATTATTAATTTCATCAATGCTATTAACCTGCTCCGTTTCCGAGTAATTCAGTCGAATGCGCTCGGGGTAGAGCTCGGAGTGTTCTTTAATTGAAACGTAAATGTAGCTATCAATTGTTGTGCTAAACACAGCTCCGTACTGGTTGTTTTCATAAAAACTCGGAAGATCCGTACCACCGCCGCAAAAGCTGATTCTTAATGGAGTCTTAGAGATAATCATATATTCTCCTGATTTGAAAGGTAAGCAATAAACTCTTTAACGCCTGTATCAAAAGGAATTTTAGGTTCCCACTTAAAATTGTTTTTTATTTTTTCAATATTCGCATAGCCACCTATAGCTTGGGATGCAGTTTTGCCACTTAGTTCTTGATTTGCAAATTTATTATCAATTTTCATTTCTAATGACTTTGTATACTTTTGAACTAAATCTAAAATATCGGATACTCGCATTAAGCTTCCGGATCCTACATTGTAGATTCCGGATTCAACGTTCTGGCTACATGCTATCGATATAGCGCTAGCTACATCTGATATGTGAACAAAATCATTTGCATTATTTGGATTTTGAAGATGAGGGGCTTGTCCCTGGCGGATAGATCGAAAAAGCGAGGGGATGAGCGAGTTTGTTCTTTGGCCGGGACCATAAGCATAAAAAATTCTAAGCCAAATCCAATTAAGATTCTTTTCGTGACAACGCTGAGCTAAGTAATTTTTGAGACTGTTTTTTGCCCATGCAATGGCTGATGTATTATCTTCGCTATTTTTTTCATCGAGAGTGCCTAATTGTTTGCCGTATTCAAAGCAAGAGCCACTGACTACAAATTTGCTGCAGTTTGTGTTGTCTATTAGGAAATCGATCAGATCTATTGAGATATTTAAATTTTTTCTAGAAACAAATTGCGAGTAGTCAGGAATGCCTGTCCAAGCTAAATGTAAACAAACCTGAGGGTTGAACTTTTTTATGTGATCAGCACAGTCTGTAATATTCTCTAGAGGAGCCTCAATAATTTGTAATTTTGTAGAGTCAAATTCTTTTAAATTGGAGCGATTCCTTGTAATGAGGGCAAGTTGTGCGTTTGATTCCAAAAGTTTGGGTATAGTATGTTTTCCGATAAATCCCGTTGCACCTGTTACGAGTATTCTCATAATGTTTTTCCTATAACGCCAAAGTCAGGATATGAATTGTCTTTATCGGAGATAACGGATGGCTGTTGTGGCCACTTAAAATTAAAAAATGGATCGTTGTATCGAATACCACTTTCAAAGCCGGGAGAGAAAAATTCAGAGTGATAATAAAAAATCCAAGTATCATCTTCCAAAGTCATCCATGCATTCGCGCAACCCTTTGGCACATACAAACTGAGTCGATTGGTGGCGCTGAGTTCATAGCTTTGCCATTGCAAATAGGTTGAGGATTCTGGGCGAATATCAACCACAATGTCATAGATAGAGCCTCTGGAACAACTTAAGACTTTGTCTTCGCCCTTGGGTGCTAATTGGTAGTGAAAACCTCGCAGTGTGTAGGCCCTATGATTTTCAGATATGTTTGTTTGGCAAATTTCAGTAAATAGATTGTGCTTTTTAAATTCATTTTGGCAAAAATGTCTGCGTAGAAGACCTCTTTTATCTTCAAAAGGCTCAGGCTCAATTAAAAATACGCCTTTTATTTTTTGCTCAAAAAATTTCATATTTTCCCTGCGCGGCCCAGCTGCAAAGTGCAGAGATAGGCATTAAAAATACATAGCACGCTAATTTATTTCTCACAAGAAAGTTAATGTACGGCTTAATTCTAAAAAACCTTGATAAATTTTGTATAAATGGTGAGTGTAAGTAGCATATGGTTCATCTTAGAAATACAAATAAAAACCCTGCTAAAAAACCAACTCAAGCTGTCATATTGGCTGGGGGGCGCGGGCAAAGGCTTCATCCAATTACCGAGAAAATACCTAAGCCCATGGTGTTATTTCATGGGAAGCCGTTTCTAGAGTATATGATTGAATATTTAAAAAAAGAGGGATTTACAGAAGTAATACTTCTTGTAGGCTATCTCCATGAGAAGATCACAAGCTATTTTGGTGATGGTTCAAAGTTTGGTATAAATATCAAGTATTCAATTACAGATATTAATAATGAAACAGGCCCAAGATTAGAGGCAGCACGGAGCATGTTGGACCCTGTCTTTTTTCTGACATATTGCGATAATTACTGTCCAATCAATACACAAAAGGCGTGGGAGCATTTTTGTTCTCAAGAAAATACTTTAGCACAGATAACAGTTTACTCTAACATAGACAAATTCACTCGCGACAACTTACGAGTAGAAAACGGTCTGGTGTCCACGTATGACAAATCACGAAGTCAGGATAATTTGAGTGGCGTTGATATTGGATTTTCTTTCATGCATTTAGAGGTTCTCGATTTGATGCCGAATGAAAATCTTAATTTTGAAAAGATTGTTTACCCAAAGTTAGTTCAAGAAAAAAAGATGGCAGCCTACGTCACTCATCACAGATACTACAGCGTCGGTAGCTTAGAGAGGCTGCCAGTCACTGAGCTGTTTCTTAAAAGAGATCCGATTATTTTATTGGATCGAGATGGAGTTCTAAATAAAAGAATGGCCAAGGGTGAATATGTGACTTCTCCAGATGAGTTTCAGTGGCTTTCTGGTTCAATTGAGGCAATAACTTTACTAAAAAGCAAGGGCTACAGAGTTGTTGTCATCACTAATCAAGCAGGAATTGCCAGGGGAGCGCTTACAAAAGAAGAGTTAGATGCTATTCATCAAAAAATGCAGAATGATCTCCAGAGTAGCGGCGTACAAATTGATAAGATTTATTATTGTCCGCATGGCTGGAATGAAGATTGTTTTTGTCGTAAGCCTAAGCCAGGAATGCTGTTTCAGGCGCAAAGGGACTTTTGTTTTGATCTTAGTAGAACATATTTTATTGGAGATGATGAAAGAGATGTGGAGGCCGGGGAGGCTGCGGGCTGTAAGACTCGTCTTCTTAAAGAGGGTGAATCTCTTTTGAGTGTTGTAAAGGAAGTTATTTTTTAAATGAAATTGGTGAATATTGATTTCATACGCCAGGTAGTAGATGCATTAGAACCAATGTGTGATCAAGGAATTAAACTCATTCTGGTAGGAGGATGTTCGAGGGCTGGTAAAAGCACGCTTTCTCAACAGCTTGCTGATGAAATTTGTGACCGAGGCTATCCCTCAACTGTTCTAAGCATCGACTCCTGGATTATTGGAATAGATGAACGACCAAAAAAATCTTCTGTGCTGGAACGCTACGACTTACAACAGATGGTTCGCTCTGTTGAGTTGCTTTTGCAGGCGCAGACCGTAAAGATTCCCACATATGATGCAAAGTCTAGGCAACGACTTGTAGGCCAGGAGAAATCTCTGCAAATGAGTTCTGGGTACTTGATTTTAGAGGGGGTTCTGGCTCTATCTTGTGACGAACTTCGTCAATCAGCGCAACTATCTATCTACGTAGATATCGAAGACTCTCTGCGTAAGCAACGATTTGAGAGTTTTTATTCGCAGACCAAGGGGCTTTCTGCGCAAGAAATTGAAGATCTTTTTTGTGAAAGAGAGGTTGAAGAGGTTCCTCTTATTAAAATGACTCAGCAGTATGCAGATATCCATTGTTTTCAGGGGAAAATCATCAGGTTCAGAGGGGCTACATAATACATCAAAACCCTTGAAAATACATATGTGGCATAATAACCTCTTCGGTGTTCACTCTGAATTATACTCGGGAGCTCACTGCTATGCAAAATATGACTACAAAAATGGGATCAAGTACAAATCATGACCAAAATATTTGGGAGCAAACTTTGGAGGCTGTTAAGGCTTCGCAAATTGGAGCTCGAGAGGTTATTGAAGATGCAATACTTTTTCAGCGCCGAGTGAATTTTGCAAAACATCTAACCCATATTGAACTTTTTAAAAAGCAAATTGATTTGCCAGGATGTATTGTTGAGTTAGGTGTTTTTAAAGGAGCGTCCTTACTGACGTTTGCTAAGTTGTGTGAGATTTATTGTCCAGGAGATACTTTAAAGAAAGTTATAGGATTTGACACTTTCAGCGGCTTCCCTGAATTGACTGAAAAAGACGGTAAAGAAAACTTAAAGCGTGATTTAACTCCGGGCGGTTTTAATGCCTCTTACTTTGAAGAGACGCTACGTAAGATGATAGATATTAATCAACAAGACTCTATGATTCCAAGATTTCAGCGTGTTCACTTGGTTAAAGGTGATGTTGTAAAAACCGTTCCTGAGTATGTAAAGCAAAATCCGGGATTGAGAATATCTCTACTCCATTTAGATTTAGATATCTATGAACCAACCTTGACGGCATTAAAATATTTGTATCCGCTCGTTGTGCCAGGAGGAGTGGTGCTTCTTGATGAATACGGTATGGATGGTTTTCCGGGAGAAAGTGCTGCTTTTGATGAGTATTTTGGTGGTAAGCGGCCAATTCTTAAAAAATTTCCATTTATTTCTACTCCGGGTGGATATTTCATTAAAGAACACTAAACGAGTAACGAGGAATTTTTTATGAAGGGTGTTTTTGATTCAAGTAACAAAGAAACGGGAAGTTGTCTGGAGCACTACTACTCTGAGGGATGGGTTCTTATTAAAAACTTCTTTGATTATGAGAAAGAAATACTTCCGATACATAAAGATATTAATAATTTAATTGATCTAAAAAGAAAATCTATTGGACTAAGAGGATTAGATTCAGCAGAAAAAACTATTAATAATGAGTCGTTTCTAGATCTCTGCAGTGTGAATCGTGGGGCTGCAGGACAAGTCTACAGAGCGTGCCGTCATCTTCCTTCTACCTTGTCCTTGCTAACGGGCGCTAAGTGTACGAGCTACGCTAAACTTCTCATGAAAACAGATTATTTAAATCTTATTCCGTATGTTCCAATACGAGCTGATATTAAGGGCGAAGAAAAATATTTGCTCAATTGGCATCAGGATTACCCCTATATTCAAGGTTCTACGAACTCTGTTGTTATTTGGACTCCATTATTCAACCAAAAATTACATGAAGGAGGGGTCTTAGTTGTTCCTGGGAGTCACAAGGCAGGCATCAGGAATGTGAGAATATTAGATCCTCAGAACAAAAATAATAAAAATGGTGGAAGCTCTATAGAAATGGCAGAATTAAGTGAGTTCGATAAAGCAGAAACAGTAACGAGTGCTGTTGATGTAACGGATGCATTAGTTTTTGACACATTATTAGTACATAAAAGCTTACCTCT
>CAUJDY010000007.1 GCA_963169805.1 Bdellovibrionota bacterium
AGATATATCATCCTTATATGTTTGTTATAGTGTGTCTGTTCCAAATCCATCTGGAATTACAAGCTTTGATGCAGTCGTCTCTGCATTTGATGTATCCGATCCAGCGTCTCCTGTTTTGAGATATCACCGTACTTTAGAGTCGGGACTAGTTGCAACGCCATCTTGTTACGGAAATAAATCTAAGCTCGTTGTTGCGATACCTGGGGCAAATCGAAAAATTAAATTTTACGAGGCATCAGTATCAGGAGTATCGAATCTAAATGAATCACAAGTTGGAGTTCGAACTGATGGTATTGTTATGAGTAATGATCGACTTTTTGTAAACTCAAATGCGAGTGCACTGAGGGACGTTTACAGTTTAACGGACTTAAATGTAACTCCTCTTCAATCGCTAGGAAGAACCTATGGATTTACGAATGGTCACTCAACGGGTGAGTTAGCAACTGGATCATATGTATATGCTTACAGAAATAGGAATTATAAATTTGTAGATGTGTCTGATTTAACTCAAAAAGAGTTTGAGTTTGCAACTAATTTTAAGTCGAACATTGTTGTAAGAGAACCTCAAGAATTCAGAGATGATACTTTAGAATCAATAGTGGTTGATGATTATCTATATACTTTTTCTTTTACGGATCCTACAGGATTAGGGACTGTTCGGGTTTATGGCTTGAGCTCTAGAGTAGAACCTTCTGCAAGATATATCTGGGATTGCCGATGTTCAGATGGATCTGCGGGGTTTGATGTGAATTGCTACGACACTATTGAAAGTAAAGTAGTTGATGGAAGTTTTTGCAAAGATTCTAAAAAAGATCCAGAAATGAAATGTATTGCGAAAGCATGTGTTAATGAGATTTAATAATTAAAGATCAGACCAAGTAAGAGTTTTTCCGTTTATAACGAGAGAGCCATCGGGCAAGACTTTGTCTAGCTGAGGGTGGCTACTGCTTAAAGCCCTTTTAAGTTTCAAGCATTGATCTGGTGTTAGATGGGATTGTTTTGCAAATGAAACAGAGTCTTTCAGGCGTCTATAAAGTTCGATCAAAAATGCAGACCACACACATAAATCAATTTCTTCTGAGCGAAAATCATTTAAGCATCCTGCTGTTGGTATATTGGGTGATTTAAAGACATTTATTCCTATTCCAATCACACATCGTGTTTTAGATCCTTGAGTTTGATTTTCAATTAAAATTCCACATACTTTTTTTTGGTTAATATAAATATCATTAGGTGCCTTTAGAGAAATATTTGAAAATCCACGAATCTCATGGAGTGCTTCATATACACTTAAACCAACCAGTGGCGACAGAATTGGTTGCAAGTAGCCATCTAAATCAAAAACCCATGAAGATAACAGGCTCGTATCTTTTTCTGGAGAGATCCATGTATTGGAGCCTCGACCCCTTCCTGCTGTTTGTATTTTAGTAATCACAAGTTGATTTTTAGGTGAGTCTTGCAGATTTCGCGCAAAAGTATTTGTACTTTCTAGTTCATCAAAACTGTGAAGAGTGAGATCGCTTTGAAGGCTCGCCCAATCTTGAACCCAGTCATGAATAGAATGTTTGGATATTGAGCAGTTTTTCATATCAATTAAACTCAAATAAAAGACTCAGGTCAGCAACTGGCGCTGAGTGAGTAAGAGCCCCTACGCTGATATAATTTACGCCAGTTTCTGCAACTTGGGATACGCGCTCTAAAGTCATATTCCCAGATGCTTCAGTCTCAATATGCTTAGGAATAATTTGAAGTGCTTCTCTGATCTGTTCAATTGAAAAGTTATCTAACAAAATACGATTCACATTTTTTGACACACAAACTTTTACATCTTCCATAGAATGAGCCTCGACCTCAATAAAAGGATGAGCTAATCGTACTTTTTCAATTGTTTCAGCTAAATCACCAAGAATTCGAACATGATTTTCTTTAATCATTGGAAAATCGCTTAAACTCATACGGTGATTATGCCCACCGCCATCCTTAACTGCTTGCTTTTCTAAGCCTCGATATAGCGGGGTTGTTTTGCGTGTATCTAAAATTTTGGTTTGGGTGTGCTTAACCTGATTTGCAAACATACGAGTGAGAGATGCAATTCCACTCAGTCTTCCTAAAAAATTCAAGGCGACTCTTTCCGCTTTTAGTAATTGTATCAGATTTCCTTTAATAACACAGATTGTTTGTTTTTTGAGTGCAATTTGAGAGTCCTCAAAAAGCCAGCGAATTTCTGCTCGAGGTTCCATATAATGGATACACTTTTCAAAAACATCTCTTCCTGACAAGACCAAATCACTTTTTGCAATTAACTTTGCTTTGCCTTGTACGTTGGCAACACCTATGGAGTCTGTTGCAAGATCACCGTCGGGAATATCTTCTTTATAGGCATGTGCAATTAGATCTTGGAGTGGCAGTATCATGGTTGAGTATCGTTTTCCTTCAGAAGTCTTTCCAATTCTTTTTTGATCAGTTGAGATGCAACTTCGGGGACGAGTTGCCAAGCAATTTTCTCTACAAGTTCGTGAACTTTGTCATGGACCATTTTCTCTATTAGCTTTTGATCTGGCATATGAGATGTTGAAGTTGGACTTGAAGGAGCTTGGGCCTGGGAAGAAGGGGGAGTCGGCGCCATTGTCGGTACAGGAGGTACTGTCTTTGTTTTCTTTGCCTCTTGCGGATTTAATAAGAAGCTCATATCTTCAATTGGCCCTATTTGGTCAATTTCAACAGGTATTTCATCAAATCCGCCATCTTCTGGAATATCTACTTTGAATAAAGCTGTTTCTTCTGAATCTGAATCCATGGGAACAGTGATAGGTTTCATTTCAAACTCTTCAGCTTCTGTTGTTGGATTTACAGCTGGAGGGATGGGGGGTGGTTTTGAAGCATTTATTTTGGGATTCTCGAACTTTGCAGATTCTTGTTTTATTTTTTCAAGCTCGAGCAGAGGGTCGTTTTTAGCGGCTGCCTGAGCTGTTTTTTGTATCTTTGGAGTGTCTGGAAAATCAAGGAATGAGCCCAGAGGATTGGATTGAGTTTTTTGAACAAGCTTTTGAACAAGCTGTCTGAGATGGGCAGCCTCAAAAGGCTTTTCCAAGCGAGCGTCCGCTAAGCTATCCTTGGCTTTTGATTCATCAAATTCCATGAACCCACTCCACATTAAAATGACAGGTATGCTTTTAAGTTGTGGATGTGTTTTTATTTCTCTGCTCACATCATAACCTGATTTTTTTTGAAGTAGGATATCAACAAAAATAACATCAGGCTTAAATTGTGTTGCTACATCAATAACATCTACGCCAAGAGTGACAATTCGTAGGTCGAGTCCAAAGTCTTGTAGCGTGAGTTGAATTACTTTTTTGATTGTTTCGCTGTTATCAGCAAGTAAGACGCGTAAAGCCATATTCGAAGTAAACGATGTTCTAAATAGGGAGTCAAGGACTCAGTTTGACTGTCCTGGAGGAAGGGAGTATTTTTTTTGAGGAGGACTCCTATTTCATGTTAGATATAATCGACCGCTATATTGCAAAAATGTTTCTGGGGTTCTTTTTTGGGAGCATGGTCGTTTTAGTTACACTCTTTGTTGTTATAGATGCATTTTCTAATTTCTCCGATGAAAAAGTCACTCTTGGCACGGTCATCATGTATTATGTGTTTTCATCCCCAGGGGTGATAACTCAAATGTTTCCCGCGGCGTGTTTGATTGCAACAATGTTTACTTTGAGTACATTAAATAAAAATAATGAGTTAGTGGCTTTGTTTAGTATTGGGAATAGTTTGGCTCGCATCAGCGCTCCTATTCTTGCTCTGGTGGCCAGTATGACAATTGTTGTTTTTTGGGCGGGGGATCGCCTTATTCCGTCTTTTAATAAAAAGAAAAATTATATTTGGTTTGTTGAGGTAAAAAATAGACCTCACATGTATTCGTCGGTTAAAAATAGCAAGATTTGGTATCGTCAAAATAATGTACTGTTCAATATCAAATATATGAACCCTGATGAAAAAAGAGCCAATGACATTTCATTTTATTATTTTGATGATCAGTGGAATCTTGTGCAAACAATTAAAGCTCAATATGCAGTGATGGGTGATACGGATTGGATATTGAAAAATGGAACTGTAACACTATTTACAGAGGATTCCAGTTTTCCTCTAACGCAGACATTTGAAGAAAAACTCGTACAAGTTGATAATAGCCTGACTGAAATTCAAGCTGAAAGTAAAAAGTTTTCTGAAATGGTCTCCGTTAAGGAGCTTAGAAATTTTATAAATAAAAATAAAGAGGCCGGCTTAAATACATTGAGATACGAAGTCGATTTTCATGCTAAATTTGGTTTTGCTTTTGCTTCATTTATTATGTCGTTTATTGGGATACCGTTTAGTGTTGTTTCTAATAGATCAAGCGGGCGAATGGGAAGTGTTGTAATCTGCTTATTTTTAGCCTTTGGTTATTGGGCTCTCTACAGTTCTGGTTTGACAATGGGGCGATACGGATACTTACCTCCAATAGTTTCGGCGTGGTTGCCTAATATATTCATGATGGGCCTCACGGGCTTCTTCTTGTTGCGCCTTAAGAAATAATGCGTTAAAATCTGGGCATGTTATTAGAAATATTGACGTACCCAAATCCAACCCTTCGGAAAGTCTCTAAGCCTGTAGAAAAGGTTACGGAGGATCACGTTCAATTTTCAAAAGACATGCTGGAGACAATGTATGCATCTCATGGAGTTGGTTTGGCAGCTCCTCAAGTTGGACGCTTAGAGCGTATGATTGTTATAGATACGCGGCCTAAAGATGAAGAAGGAAACACTGTAGAAGAGGATATGACAGATCTAGAAAAGAAGATTGAGTATCCGCTCGTATTAATCAATCCAGATATTAAGATTAAAAAAGACAAAACGACATATGGTGAAGGGTGCTTGAGCGTTCCTGGTTTTGTGGAAATTGTAGAGAGAGCAAATTATATTGAAGTTGAAGCTCTTAATGTTCAAGGGGAAAAGATCACTCTCAAAACAGATGGCTTACTTGCAATCTGTATTCAGCATGAAATAGATCACCTAGATGGAAAGCTTTTTATTGATAGGCTTAGCTTTATAAAATCTAATAAAATTAAGAACAGAATCAAAAAATACGGTTATGAACATCTTGAAGCCGTAGAAAATGACAACGAAGAAGATTACAAAAATCTGTGAGTAAAGTAAGAGTTATTTTTTTAGGAACACCTGATTTCGCTGTAACACCTCTTGAAGCAATGGCCCAAGATGACCATTTTGATATTGTTCATGTGATCTCTCAACCAGACAAGCCTCGTGATCGGATGAAGTTAACGCCTTCACCGGTAAAGCAAAAGGCATTGGAACTTGGATTGCCAGTCACCACAACAGAAAGTGTTAATACACCTGATTTTATTGATTTTGTTAAGTCTTTAAAGGCAGATGTTGCGGTTGTTATTGCTTTTGGACAAATTGTTTCTCAGCAGTTTTTAGAAAGCTTTCCTTTTGGTGCTGTGAATGTTCATGGGAGTTTATTGCCAAAATGGAGAGGGGCAGCCCCTATACAGAGATCTCTGGAGGCAGGTGAAGAAGAAACAGGTGTTGCGTTGCAAGTGATGGTTAAGCAATTGGATGCGGGCCCAGTTTTAGGAGTGCGAAAGCTTCAAGTGACAGAAGAGGATGATGCTACAAGCATTTATGAGAAGCTAAAGCAGTTATCGTGCGAACTGTTACATGTTGAGTTAATGGATTATGTGAGAGGACATCTTGTGGGGCAAAAGCAAGATGAGTCTTTGGTAACAATCGCAAAAAAAATCAAAAAAGAAGAGGGTGAAATTGATTGGAATCAGTCGGCACAGTCTATTCGAAATAAAATGCGTGCGTTCGCAGGATGGCCTGGGGTTTGGAGTTACTATCAAGGCAAAAGTCTCAAAATATTAAATTGTAAAGTAGAAAAAATAAAGGCAAAACCGGGCGTTGTTAATGAGGTGACAAAGAACTCCTTTGTAGTAGGATGTGGAGAAGATTCTCTTCGAATTTTCGAGGTGCAACCAGAATCAAAATCCAAACAATTGGTTGAATCTTTTTTGAGAGGTTATCCAATTAAAACGGGGGATGTACTATCTAAATGAAGCCGGTACTGATAGCGCCAAGTTTATTATCATGTGATTTTGCAAATCTTGAAAAAGAGATTGCTGCTGTTACAAAATCTGGAGCAGATTGGTTGCATGTTGATGTGATGGACGGACATTTTGTGAATAATATTACAATTGGACCTCCTGTGGTTAAGTCTATTAAAAGAGTCTCTCAAATACCTCTCGATGTTCATTTAATGATAGAAAAGCCAGAAAAGTATGTAGATGCATTTTTAGAGGCTGGTTCAGATGTTTTGACAATACATGTGGAGTCTACTTCAGATGTTAAAGGGGTGTTGCAGAAAATTAAGTCTTCAGGAAAGAAGGCAGGGTTAACAATGCGGCCTAAAACTTCTGCAACTGAAGTCTTACCCTATTTGGATATGTTGGATCTTGTTTTAGTTATGACAGTTGAGCCAGGATTTGGCGGTCAGAAGTTTATGGAAGACCAATTGCCAAAAATTAGATTTTTAAATCAAGAAATTACAAAGAGAAGTTTGAATATTCATATTGAAGTTGATGGTGGTATTAATGCGGAAACGGCACACCAGTGTCGCGCTCAAGGTGCAAATGTTTTTGTAGCAGGAAACTATGTTTTCGGTGGAGATTACAAGAAAAACATTCAATCCTTGAGGGTGCCGTGAACTTTATAAGATCTATTTATTATTTTTTTAGACGTAACAAAAAAAACCACTTCAAACCAATTATTCTAATAACAGGTTGTGCATCTGGCGTGGGCTGGGCTTTAGCTAAACTTCTTCAAAAGCATAAAGAGTATAGAGTTGTTATTACTGCGCGTGAGAAATCAATTCCAAAACTGAGAGAAGGATTTGTAGAAGATGAGCGATTTTGGATTCTACCTCTTGACGTGACTGATGATAGCAGTAGAAGAAGTGTCATAGATCAAATAAGTAAACGCTGGGGTGCTGTAAACGTTTTTATTAGCAATGCAGGAATTTCTTATCGAGCTGTTGTTGAACACATGTCACCGCAAGATGAAATCAATCAAATGAACACCAATTATATTGGACCTTTGGAGCTTGTTCGTCTTATTTTGCCGGCGCTTAGAAATATAGGCCGTGGAAAAATTATAGCGGTATCTTCTGTCAGTGGAATGCTTGCAATGCCTACGATGTCTGCCTACTCGGCATCTAAGCATGCGCTTGAGGGAGCTTTTGAGTCACTTTGGTATGAAGCTAGGCCGTTTGGTATTGATGTGACTCTTATTCAGCCGGGTTTCATTCGATCAAATTCTTTTAAGAATGTGTATTATACGCAGTTATCTGACCCAAAAGTTTCTTTGACTGGAGACTATAAAGATTTCTACGCAAACATGACCCCCTTTGTTGAGAAAATGATGGAGTTATCTCCTACGAACCCTAAAAAAGTTGCACAAAAAATTCTCTGGGTCATTAAGAAACAAGATCCGCCTTTGTGGGTACCTGCAACCTGGGATGCTCTTATTTTTTACTATATTCGACGTATTTTGCCTCGAAGATATCTTCTGCCTTTTCTCTATTTTTGCCTTCCAAAGGCGCAAACTTGGGCAAAGGATGTTACACATAAGAGGCACACATAATAGCTCTGCGTTAAACCTATTTTCTGATGACGAAATTCTCTCATTTGGTATGAATATTTACTATTAAATATCCTAGGGGCGTCATTATGTTGTCTATTGATGGTAATAGCTTAAATTTATCTAAAATTGTATCTGTAGCTGTTTTTGGTGAGAAAGTTGGTCTAGCCAGTTCAGCAAAATCTGTTATCAACAAGTCTCGTGAATTTATTGAATCAAAGTTAAGGGGTGATATCGCTGTCTACGGAGTCAATACAGGCTTTGGAGCTTTAAGCTCTGTGAAGATTTCAAATGAAAAGCTTGCCGATTTACAGAAAAATCTAATTCGATCTCATTGTACAGGAGTAGGGACGCCTCTTTCTGTTGAAAATACGCGTGCTCTAATGTTGTTGC
>CAUJDY010000008.1 GCA_963169805.1 Bdellovibrionota bacterium
CAAATTTTTACCTGTAAGAGTGAGACTGGTTTTATGTTCAAACCCCTCCATTGAAAATGTAAAATGTCCTTTTAGCGGTCGGTCCAAAAACTTTTCTAATTTATTCAAAAGCTGTTGGCAGTGTTCCTCGACACTTTTTGAATGTTTCATTTTGATATATGTAAAATCACATTTCATGAGAGATCTCCTATTTGTAACAAGATAGCGAGGCTATCATTTAGACTATCGGCGAGCTCTACATGCTTCTTGAATTAAGAGTATAAATCTTATGTCTCATTTTGAGATGTCTCAAAGTTGATCGTCAATTAAGGTCTTGGCAGCTGTCTAAAAGATAACGGCTAGACCCTTTTAATTTGCTAGTGCCATGGCCCGCACCTTGCAATTGAGAGAACTGTCGGGGGACACTTATGATCAAAACAATAATTTTTTCTATGATACTTTTATCTCAAGCTTCAATAGCAGATGTATATTTACATATGCCAAGAGGTAGCTCTACAAGAGCTCATTATTCTTATGGTGATGAAAACTACAATGAATGCAGCCAACAGCAACTTCAATGTGCTCGATATGTTTTATACAGAGGACAATACGTTTGTTCCCAGTATGTCCGCACAGAAGTTATCCTAACTGAGTGCCAGTAATTAATATTTAAAAATAAGCGGGGTTACTTATGAAATATCTAAAGTTATTTACACTCTTTTCTTTCTCGGTTTTATTGATTTCTTGCAGCCAAAATAAAGAACCAGCAAGTGATGTAGGTCTCTTTGGAGATAACTCTAATGCTGCAAACGGCTCTGCAACAAACTCTAGTACAAACGATGGAAGCGGATCAAATCTAGGGAGCGGTGATTCTTCAGGGGCGTCAGGATCTAGCGGTTCTTCTGGGTCTGGCGGCAACTCGAATGCTGGAGGAGGAAGCTCAACGACAACTCCAGCTCCACAAAAACTTGATTTCAACCGAGCTTTTACAATTGTTGAAGACTATGGAAATGGACTTGAAGGTAACTACGCAAACATCCAAGAATTTACGGACGCTGCAAATGCAGGGACTTTCACATCATGTATTTATGCAAGAAGACAAGGCGATACGACTGGTACAAGCAATACCTATGTTTATTTAGGCTTTGGGCCTTGCCTGACAATTCTATTTACTCAAAACTAGAACATCTTTTTACGTTTGCTCGAAGGCAAAACACCTAAAGCATCACGATATTTGGCTACTGTTCTTCGGGCAATCTGAATTCCTTCAGATTTAAGTTTATTTACGATTTCTTGGTCTGATAGTGGTTTTTTAGGATTCTCTTTTGTTACCAAATCTTTTATTTTTAGCTTCACAGATTCTGACGCTAAAGAATCTCCATCCGTTTTTGAAACACCAGAATTAAAGAAATACTTAAGTTCAAAAATTCCTTGAGGAGTATGAACGTATTTACTCGTTGTCACACGAGACACAGTCGACTCATGTATTCCAACGTCATTAGCTATATCTCTTAAAATCATTGGTTTAATAAAAGCCGGGCCCTTTTCAAAAAATTCCTTCTGATGTTTAACAATACTTTCCGTGACTTTATAAATTGTTCTTTGTCTTTGATGTATGGATTTAATTAGCCATACAGCACTCTTAAGTTTTTCTTTAATATAATCTTGAGTAACGTTATTTGAGTCTTTACCAGAGAGAATATTTTTGTATAGATTTGAGACTCTCAACCGTGGCAATCCTTCTTCATTTAAAGAAATAGCAAAATCCTCACCCACTTGATAAACATACACGTCCGGAGTCACATACTGAGGCTCCTGTGTCATAAAGGCACGTCCCGGCTTTGGGTCCATATCATAGATAATCTTACACATTTCTACGATATCTTGGATGTCTCGGTTCATAGCCTTTGCAATTTTATCGTAATTTTTCTTCTCAAGATCTTTAAGGTGGTTCTGGATAAGCTCTACTATATCGTGAGTATCTTCTTGAATATGTTTTGCCTGAATCAAAAGACACTCAGCCAAATCTCTTGCGCCAACTCCTGGTGGATCGAACTCTTGAACAAAAGGTAAAATCTCTTCAAGGTCTTGGACTGTTATTCCCTCTTCTTTTGAGATTTCCTCGAATGGCGTTTTCACATAACCATCTTCATCTATATAATTCACTAGAATCGTAGCATGTTTTCTTTCTTCTTCGTTAAATCCGGAAAGGCTCACCTGCCACATTAAATAATCTATGAGCGACTGTTGCGTTGAGATCAGATTTTCATAGTTCATGATCTCATCGTGATCTCCACCATTACCAATAGGCGATGGTTTATTTTGATTTTCTACGTAGGATTCCCAGTCGAATTCGTCTTGCTTAGTCGGATCTCTATCCTCTGTGACATTTGCCTCAGGTGCGGCTTCTACATTTTCTGCCGTTGCTTTTTCTGGTGCATCTGATGCTTCCTCAAGAACTGGATTTTCGTCAATCTCTTTACGGATAGCATTTTCTAACTCCATACGAGAAAGCTGTAAGAGCTTAATCGCTTGCTGAAGCTGTGGGGTCATTCTTAATTCAGCCGTTTGCTTTAATGATAATTTTTGATTTAATGCCATCTCTTCCCCGCGTTATCGTTACACAGCCCACTCTCGTGCTTAGAGAGTAAAATTCTCTCCCAGATAAAACTTCCGTGCCAACTCCGAGCCTGCAATATCTTGGCTTGAACCTTGCACTTGGATTTCTCCCTCTTTAAGTATATATGCATGGTCACAAATTCTCAAAGTTTCTCGTACGTTATGATCGGTAATCAAGACTCCAATCCCAGTCGATTTAAGCTCAACAATTAAATTTTGAATTTCTCCAACAGCAATTGGGTCAATACCAGCAAAGGGTTCGTCTAGTAACAAAAACTTTGGTCTAGATGCAAGGGCTCTTGCAATCTCAACTCTCCTTCTTTCGCCACCCGAAAGAGCAATACCTAAACTTTCCCTAACATGTCCAAGCTTGAAATCATCGATTAGAAGATCTAAACGCTTTCGTCTTTCAGCCCCTCTAAATCCTTGAGCTTCCAACGCCACTAAAATATTTTCGTCAACAGAAAGACGCCTAAAGATACTTGGCTCCTGCGCTAGATAACTCAAGCCCAGTCTTGCCCTTTCAAACATTGGTAAAGTTTCAATATGTTGATCATTAAGCAAAACACTTCCTGAATCCGGATTAACAAGTCCCGCTACCATATAAAAACTTGTTGTTTTACCAGCACCATTCGGACCAAGAAGTCCCACAATTTGCCCTGACTTTACTTCAAATGAAACATCATTCACAACACGACGTGTTTTGAAAGCTTTATTGAGGTGCTCTGCTTTTAGTATGCTTAACGGCTCTGACATAAATCCTATTCCAAATTTTTAAGAGTTTTATCAAACTTTGCTTTTGCTCTCTTTATTTGTATTTGAGATGACTCTTCATGAAAAGTTATTTCTTCACCTTTGAGTTCATTATTATTTTGAATCAGCCGGGGATCACCACTCAGTGTCACCTTGCGTTCTGCAACATGCATAGTTACTTTATCTGATAGCGCAAGCCTTTGAATATCTGATAGTTTAACTCCACCCTCTACAGTAACTTTGTTAACTCTGTGATTTGAAGGGTCAACTTCAAGCGTGCCCTTGCGTCCTGAAACTCGATATGCACCATAATCTACAACTAGATTTTCATTGAACTCTGCTCTATAGTTTTTTGCATTGAAAATTGCACTCTCGCTCTTAAGAGTAACTAGCTGACCTTTTTGCAAAGTTTTATTTGCTCTTACATTATGAAGAATTCGAACCTCGTTTGTCTCCATGTTTGTATTCATTCCATCACCCGTTAGAACCAACCTTGATTCTCCCTTTATCTCTGGTCCAAGCATTTGTACCTTAGAGTCAGACGTCATCACTTTCGTATCTGATTTATAAACAACATCATTCATTTTTAAAAGATATCCGTTAGAGGTAAGCGTATTAACCTCTCCTTCAATGCGGATATTTTCTCTCTTGGGATCGATCTGTCCTCTTTTACCTGTCACATCGTAATAAATATTATCAGCACCAAATAGACGAATTTTAACATCTTCTAATATCCAATTTCCATCTTCTTTGAAGTTATACGCATCCTGTGCCCATAACTCCCACTCCTTGCCATCCAAACGAGTTTCTACAAGATGCACTCCCTTCATTACTTGCTCTGTGGTATTGGAGTTCACTTGAGGAATCTCAGCCTCATCACTCATATCTTTGTTTTGATCAATAACGGCTGGAGCAACAATTAATATCTCAATAGCAATAACAACCATAAAAATGGGAATCGCATACTTGTATATCAATTTCATCTTTAAATTGAGTATTCTCTTCATAACTTGCTACGCCAAAGTTAGTTTAAAAGAAAAGTTTAACATTGTTTGAGCCTGTTCATCGACGGATTTCATACCATGATGTCAGACCAAGGTCGATATTTATTATTCTCACAGTTATGCCGATAATTTCCCTATGACTGCCTATTGGTTTATATATTCAAAAGATGTTGTCAGTGGACCATTCACTACAGAAAAAGTAGAGAATGGTATCAAATCTAAGACATGGTCAACGGATTGCCTCGTTTGGTGGAAGGGACAAAAAGAGTGGATTACCCTCGTAGACTGGCAAAGAAATTTACCCACTATTCTTGATAGCTTTAAAACACGCATTCAAAAATCCATATGGTACGTTGAACATCTTGGAATGCAAAAAGGCCCCATGAACTCAACAGAGCTTCAAGGTTATATTATGTCCACCGGGATTCTCAACTCCTGCAGAGTTTGGACAATAGGAATGGATCGTTGGATGTATGTTTATGAAATACCAGATCTTGTAGAATTTTTTGGAGTTTCGCGCAGAAAAACAGCTCGCGCACCTATCAAGGGTCAACTGACCATTAAAAAAGATGACATTATTGTAGAAGGCCCAGCTGGATCAATTAGTACAGGCGGATTGGGTTTTCGCGATCTTTCAGGCTTACGTCCTGGCGATCATATCAGTTTAACACTAAGAAGCCCTCTTTTGATTGCACCAATTCACTCGCAAGGTAAAATAGTATATACTGCCGACAGAGGTTTTACTGGACTTCAATTTAATTTACTAAACGCAGAGAGTGAATCGACCATCGCAGACTATGTGAAGCGCTTTCAATCTCACGGAAAAATTCTAAAAGCCTCTTAATAATCCCCTACCACTCAAATGATCTTTATTTAAATGTCCTTTAAAGACTGCGAACATGCTCGCGGTAGCTGCGCAACTTGCCTCTAAAGGACATTTAAATAAAGATAACCTAAAAGTACTCATATTAAGATCCTTTTACGTAAATTTAAAAAGTATTTTTAAAAACGAGTTCCGCAGCTACTGCGAGGACTGTTTGATGTTTTTAAAGATACTTTTTAAATTTACGTAGGACGGCAGCTCTAATATATACTTTAAACCTAGACTTCAGATGTGTTTTTTAGTTTTACGAACTTGAGTGTTTGTCTGTGGATATTTTTGTGAATATTGTGAACTCATGCTTCTTCTTCAACTCCTTAGCCTATTTGAAAAAGAAGGAATCGAGCATCTCGTGTCGGGCGGATACGCACTTTGCTTAAGCGGTGCGGTTCGCCCGACAATCGATATAGATCTTTTGGTTCCGACCTATCTACTCCAAAGTGAAAAACTTCGTACTTTGGAATGGAATTTACAGCAACTCGATTTTGATTTGCACATTGAAGAATCACACTCAGAAAAAAAAGTTTATAAAAAAAATTTAAATGAAATACTCTGTCTTCATTTTGATAGAAATTTCTCTAACTACCGTACCAAAAGCATTCGTATTCAATCTCATCAAATAGAAAGCATTCACCCAAAAGACTTAATCCTACTAAAAAGGAAAAATCCATCCGAACAAAATCTAGAGGACATCCGAGCCCTTGAGGTTTTATATGGATAAAATATGGATTTTTACTGAACAATATTTAAAATCTTGCTCTAAAATGAAGCCAATTGATATTCTAAACTACCTCGAAGATTATAAAAAATCCATTAAGTTTGAGCTCGATAAATATGACTTTAAAGAAAATGAAAAAATAAAATCAATTCTTATAAGCATTAAAATACCTGAAGATCTTTTGAATGAATTTAAAGCAACTTGCACAAAAAAGGGTTTGAAATATCAAACCCAGATAAAAACACTTATGGTCGATTGGCTTAAAAAAACCAACTGATTTATAAAACTTCTGGCGCCTTACGAATAACAGCAAAGTTTATTTCCTCTGCTCCTGACTCCGTAACAGTAAACATTACTTTTTTGATTGTCATAAAATCAATTTTCTTATCAGCTTGTACAGTTACCTTTCTAAAGGCTTTAATTTCTTCTTCTTTAGGAATTTGATTTCCAACAACTTGCTTCAGTTGTGTTTTTAAATTCTGTCTGTACTTAACTTCTTCTTCTCTAATCTTCTGAGTTAGCTTTTCAGCAAGAGGCCTAACAAACCAATCTTTTTGCTCCTTAACTTCCAGAAAGTTGAGAACAGGCTGTTCATCTAAAAAAATATATTGTTCTGAAATTGTCACAACGTGTGCTGGTTTGAGTTCTTTTGTAGACTGTGCAGATGGAAGCTCAACTTCTTTTGGTATAAACAAAACCTCACCTGTCGTATTGTAGTTTTGAAGTAAGAATACAGTCAAAACCGTAAACATATCCACCATTGCCGTGAGAGACAACATGGCTGCTATTTTTCTTTGTCGTGGAGCACGCTTTCCGTGACGATTTCTTTTTCCTGGCGCGTAAATTGGCATATTACCTTGCTCCCCCAGTTGCAACACTGATTTCTTCAAATTGTGCTGTTAATAGCAAATCCATTCCGTGAATTAAATCATCATAGGACATTTCATCTGCTACAGCGATGACTGCATCTTTTTTATCAGGATACTCTTGTCTAATAGATGATAGCTCTGCCGTAAGAGTTTTATCATCAAATACGCCGCCTATTTTTGGAATTGATACAGTTCTTTTTCCGATGTTAACAATGTATCCGGAATTTACGATATCAAGCCTAAAAGCTACTTCAGGCCGAGGAGGCGGCTCTGAAGGCGTTGATTCTGTTCTCTTTGAATAAACTGAACTACCAATCTGTATCATTGAAACCTGAGTCCAAACAGCAGTCACAAGCAAGAAAATGATACAAACACACATTAGATCGATGAACGGAACAATATTTGGTTCAACGTTGATCTCTCTTGATCCACTACCATTATCTTCAATTTGTGCCATACTGTTGACCTCTATTTATAAATTTTAGTACTTAAGCTTGTCACGATTAGAAACAACTGTGTTCATTAAATTCATCGAACCTTCTGTCATTTCATTAATCGCGCGACCAACTCTTAATTGAAAGTATCCGTAGAAAATAATTGCTGGGATTGCGACCAAAAGTCCAAACGCTGTACAGTTTAGTGCTTCTGCAATACCTTTTGATAAAAGCTCAGCCTTTTTTGCAGGATCTGCATCACTCACCGCTCCGAATGATGTAATTAGACCCACGATTGTTCCAAGAAGACCAATCAAAGTTGCAACGTTACCAAACACCGCGAGGAACGCAGTCCAACCTTCTAATCTTGGCGTTTCTTTGAGAGCTGATCCATCCATAGCAACTTGTACCTCTTCATCTGGACGTTTATTTGCCGCCTGTACAAGACCTGCTTTTAATGTATTTGTAAGAGGCGCTGGCTTTGAATCACAAAAAGTGATTGCCCCACGTAAATCTCCCCTTAAAACCATTCCCAAGACTTTATCTATCACATCGTCTTTATCGAGTTGCAATTTTGAAAGCGACATAAATCTTTCAATAATAATTGCAAATGTTAATAATCCAACAAACGCAATAATATACATAGGCCATCCACCATCGTGAAACGCCTTTTGTATCCAATGCATTTGAACTTCCTGCTCAACAGCAACTTGTGTAACTTGTGCTGCCATCTCTTGTGCGTGTGCTATTGTCACTTTAGTCCTCCTCTATTAAGACTTACTTTCGCATCTAAAATTATTACTCAACACTAGTTTGTAGCGTTAAATAAGAATGGGAATGTTACGACTGCCTCTTGATCTGGTGGCGGCTCTGGAAACTTCCACGTTCTAAGACGTGAAAGTACACAGTTTTCGACTTCACTCGATCCGAGCGTTGTTGATTGTACACGAGCATCTTTCACACGCCCGTTTGTTGTAATCACCCATTCAAGGATTACTTTTCCATACAATCCTGGTTGCTTGTTCAATGTTTTTTCGTAGCAAGCTTGAATTTGCTTTTGGTTATCTCGAATAACTTTTCGAATAGCCTCTCTATCAATTGATCCCGTAAAAGATTCTCCATCACCACCTGGAACAATCGTTGCCCGAGGTTTTGCGCCCAGGTTACCAGTTCCATAACCCGTTAGACCTCCACCACGACCTTTTGTATTAACTCCTGCAATTCCAAAAGTAGAAGTTCCTTCTCCACCCGCCCCAAGATCTTTTAATCCAGTACCAGGCGTATCTCCAGCGCCCACATTAGCAGCCCCACCAGTACCCGTAGCCTTACCTGCGGCTCCGCCTAAAGTTCCCGAACCACTATATGCCTTTGAGAGTTGATCTTGAGTTCCTTTGGATCCAAAAACAGAAAAGAGACCGGTTTTAGTTGGATCAGGCTTTTGTGACTTTGTCCCTGCATCAGGCTTTGTTTTTTGATTCACTGGTGCCTTTGTAATGCCTTTTCCTGTTCCAGGATTTGGAGTTGTCAACTTTTTCTCCGTTGACTTAGATTTATTTGGCATTGCTTCTGAAGCCTGCCCTTCTTCTCCTCGGCTTTTTGCTTTCTCTTGATCTTTGATCGGCTGAGCTGTTGTTTTTGCCTGCTCTGGCTCAGCCTCAGTTACTTCAATTCGCTGCTTCGGCCGATCATAAATAAACTTTGCAACTCTTTTTAATTCCTCTTCTTGAATTTGTTCTACTGGATCGGGTGTATAAATAGAAAAGTACAAAAACATGAGCCCAAACACTAAGAATGATGCAACAAGTGTAGAAACCTCTGATGTCGTTAAGTACAAAAATGGCGCTGCTATTGGCTTAGGAACTGGTGCTACATATCGAATATGAGCAACAACATGCTCTGAGAGTTGCACACGAACAACTGCTCCTTGATCCAAACTCAGAGAGTATCCAACCCCCTCACGAGGAAGTTTACCTTTTACAATTAACTCACTAATTGTCATGATTTGGTCGTTAACTTGCACTTCTCCATTCATCTCCGATGTGATGAACACAGATACTTGCGTATCAATTTTAATAAGTGGGTGAGATGATCTACCTTCAAAAACTGGTAGGGCGATTGTATTTTTAGGATGCGAGCCTACAGTAACAACTTGCTTGGTATCAAAGTGATAAGTACTTAAGATTCTATCTTTCCACGTAATGGAAACCTCAACAATACTCCCTTTAGATGGCTTTATATATTCATTAATGTTTTTAATCTGGCTCTCTGGTGCAAATGTACCATCCACTCCAGAAGGAATATCAAACGGAACAATTTGTGGCTTAGGTATGTGCACATTCTGAGATGTAAACGCCTGTTGTGACGGAACCTCTTGTTTTTGAATTGGTTCTGTTTTTTTAGGAGCTGGTTTGTCTGATGGTTTACTAATATCTTTAAAAAGCGGCTTCTCCGTTGGCGAAGGAGGTGTATTCACTTTCTGCGAAGACACTTTTGTCTCCTCAGACACAAGACGATCTTCTAATTTTGGTGTAGCTGGCTTTGCTACTTCTTGAATTTTTGGTTTGCTAACAGGTTCCTGTGGTTTTGTAACAGGCTTAGGAAGACCAATATAAAACTCTAATCTATATGAACCAACCTTAAGCTCTTCGCCTGTCTCAATTTTTTCATCTAAAACTTGTTTTCCATTTTTGTAAGTTCCACCTTGAGATCCAAGGTCACATACATAAAAGCCATCCTGCCTTTTTTCGATCATCGCATGCACAGAGGAAACATCTCCTCCTTCTAGTCTTAAATGTGCATCACCTTCAGATCCAATCACTATTTGTGATTCAGCTGATTGAAAAACTTCTTTCAAATCAGAACCTAAATAAACACGAATAAATACTTTATCATTAATGCTCATTTTCCACCTCGTGGAACGTCTTCTGCTGTTTTTCTCATTTCAGGAATAAAATTCTCTCTTAGTTTAATGAGCTTACTGAAGTTGAATTGTTTTTTTTGCATAATATAGAACAACTCAGGCTTTTGAACCTCTCCACGGATTAATTCATCTTCAAAGTTAATATTTGTTCTTTTTTTGACACGACTTCCTTGCTGTGCAAATACCATCACAGAAGAAAAGGATATAAAAAGGATTAGGAGCTTAACACTGACTGCCATTTTGCTGTTTACCTTTTTTGCCGTACTCATTTTTTCTTCTCGCTCTCATCTATTTTGAGAACAAGGGCGTTAACTTTTCTCAAAACGCCTGGGTCCGTTGTTATAAATCTTATTTTACTCACAATTTCGCGAGCTGCCTTATAGTCTTTTTTAAATTCAGCCAAAAGTATAGCTTGATTCAACATGGAAACAGAACTTGATGAGCGCCCTTCAATACTTTTATAAACACCTAGAGCTTTGTCGAGCTGCCCTGTTCCCCTTAGAGCAATGGCATAATTATTACCAATGTTATAATTCTTTGAATCTTGGTTATAAGAAATCTCAAGGAACATCTCTGCTTTTTCATAATCCAAATATTTTAGATAATAGGTTCCTAAGTTAAAATTAGCACCTGCATGCCTGCGATTTCCTTGAAGTGCCTTCTTAAAATAAACAACAGCCTCAGCTTCCTTGTCTTCCTTCAATGCTAGAACACCTAAATTATTATTCACATCTGGATGGTCAGGCTTTTTATCAAGAATCCTTGTATAGAAAATTCTAGCAACATCTGGATATCCTTTTCGAAGGTAATGATCTGAGAGGCCAAGAAGAACTTCTATATTATCAGAATTTTTACTTAGCAACTCTGCGGCAGATTTTAGCAGAGCATCTTCATTTTGCGATTTATACGCATTTTTAAATCTCTCTTCAGATATACCTAAATCTGTTTTAAGTGATTTCTCAATCTCTTCTTGTATTCTTTCTTGTTTCTTTTGTTCGGCAGCAGATATTTTTACTTCTTGAGCATTAACACTTTTCACCTGTTTATCAGAGGTCGATGAAACTTTATCAGTCGAAGAGCAACCAGCTAAAAATGCCACTGCGATGGCTATGTATTTTATTTGATTCTGATTCATAGATTCACCTTCGAAAAACTTCCTGCCTCAATAACATCCTCAGATATAAAATCTAGTTTTTCTAGTTTATTGAGAGCTTCACGAGCAGTAATAACCCATTTATTATAAACATCAATTTGCCGAGCTTTTTGAATACTGTTCTTATAATTATCAATAGCCTGCTTCTTAAGAGGGCCAGCTATTTTCTCAACTTCTGCCATGTACTTCTGCGTATCCTCAGCACTCATCCCTTTTGGAATAGGAGCCGTATAGATTGATTGGCTCATATGATCGTACGCTTGGCCAGCTACAGATAAACTTGCAACGACATAGTCTCCCACATCAAGCTTCACAACCTGAAGAAGCTCTTGGTTGAGTCGATTCAGCAGAGCAAGTTTTTGTTGCACTGCTGGACCTTGCTGCGCAGGATTTGCTGGAATACGAATTGATTTAAGCTCGTTAAAAGTTCTAAGCGTAAAATTAAACTGTCCTTCAGCAGATTCACGAGCCCCCAAATCTCCACCCGCTCGTTTTCTGAGAGCTACAATTTTCTTAAACCATTCTTCTGATTTTGATGGTTGGTTTAATTTTTCTGCATTTTTTGCTACTCGGTAAGACGCACTTATTACGAGTTTCATATCTCTTGGATTTTCACCAATAAACCTCTCAAAATACCTGTTAGCTGTTGTGAGAGAACCTCTTTTCTCGTAGAGATCTCCTATAAGATATATAGCATCTACACGATTTGCCTTTTTACTAGTTTCATAGAATCTTTCGTAAGAGCGAATTGCCTTTGTATAGTTTTTAAATCCTGCGTATATGACTGCCATATTGTAGTAGAGATCTGGCGTAAGTGGATCTTTTGGATTCTCTACTGTAAATTTCTCAAATTCCTCTGCAGCCTTTTCTAATTGCCCTGTTCTCTCATAAATTCTTCCCAATAATCGTCTAGCCTCTTTACGCTGCTTTTCATTTTCATTTCTTTTCCCACCCACTAAAAAGCCACTGTACAACTGAGTAGATTTTGATATTTCTCCTGCTCTTTCGTAATTTACAGCCGCATTGTACTTACCAATATTGGCTAATTTTGATGATGGATAAGCTTTTGAGAATGCTTCAAAAGCTTTTGCAGATCCTAAATAGTTTTTAGATGTCTCTAAATCTTGAGCCTCCCTGAATCGAGCTTTTTCAACAACATCTTGAACGTCCATTGTGATGTCAGATGACTTAATATCTGGCGAGGTTAGAATTTCCTCTCCAGCCTTAGTTAAGCCTTCGTAGTCTTTTCTGAGGTTATATATATCCAAAATTAAGTTAGCAGAATATTTTGCAAACGGAGTTTTAGGATGCTCTTTCATGATTGCTCTAAATGAACTGAGAGCTTGGTCAAAGTAGTTATGAGAGTAGTAGATTCGACCAATCTTGAATTTGATATCAGCTACCTTGTCTGCTTTAGGAAATTTATTTACATAATCTGTACCTGCCGCAATAAATTCCTTTTCTTCTTTGTTCATCTCAAATGGTTCTAAACTTGCCCCTCTAATTTTTTCGATTTCTTTATCAGAAGGAAGACTTCGCTCAAGTGCTAATAACTGGTTTAGAACTGCGACACTGTGATACTGGCTATTAGGAGCGTTCTCAATAACCCAGTTATACTGCTCGGACGCCTTATCATACTCACCCATATCATACAGAAGTTCTCCGTAAAAAAACCTCATCTCTGCTATATTTTTTGAATTTGGAAATTCTTTTATGTAAAGTTCATATGTGTTTTTGGTGAGCTTTTGACCTAAAGGAGCACGAGATTTTTGTAGAGCCTTATGTTCTTGCAAAATATAGTTCTTAAGAGTGCTCTCTCTAACTTCGTTAGCCCTTGCTACTTCTTTGCTATTAGCACGAGCCCATTCGCTCTCTTCTCCGTAGTTTGAAATCCAATTGAAGAGCTCTTGTCTAAATGTTTGTCGACTTCCGCCTGAAAAATAATTCACAACAATTTGATTTTGAAAATCAAAATTCTTAGCATCATTAGGCTTCATCTCAATAAGGTGATTGAATACATAACGAGCTGCCTCTCTTTGACCTCTATCCGAGTATAAATAGGCAAGCTTTTCTAAGTTTGAATAAAGTTTTTCTGACCCACCTATATTTTCAAAGTATGATGGAGCATCCTGATAAGCTCTTGCTTCTGGATAGAACAATATCAAATCATTAACAGCTTCATCAACCAGTCGAATCTTGTTAACCTGTTTTCCCTGCCTATCTTCAGCAAAATTTGGATTTGACGAAAGCTCGATAACTTTCTCTAAATAACCAATTGCGATAGCTGGCTGGCCAGATCGATAGTGTGACCAAGCAAGTTTGTACATAGCAAAAGGATAAATACGACTGCTTGGATCTCTCAATACACTCTTATAGTTAGGAATAGCCTTTTTCCAACTCGAATTTTCAAAATAATATTCTCCTAGTGCAAAATAGGATTCTGTTACATAGGCACTTTTAGGAAACTGTTTAGTGAGCCTTTCGTAGTAGTTAGTACCTTTTTTAAACTGTCCCACTTCTACATAGTTGTATCCTAAGAAAAAGAAAGCTTGATCCAACTTCTTACTTTTTGGAAAATCGTTTGCATACCATTCATAGAGCTGGATTGCCTTCTTGTTAAACACAAGAGGAGCGTCTGCATTAACTTTTGGCGCTTGTCCTTTTTTACCTTTAGCTTCCCAGTCTGCCAGTTTTTTATCTAATTCAGTTTGAATTCTGTACTGAACCATTTTGGCTTTCTCTACATAAACCTCACCTAGTCTGAGCCAAATTTCCCCTCTTTCTGGCGATTTTCTAAATTTTTGAGAGAGAGAGTATAACTCCTCAATTTGGTCATCTATGAGTCTTTCTAGTTGCGCCTCTTTCTCATTTCCCTTGATAAAAAATTGCATTGAATTAGGAGGCTTAACAGCTCTAACGTTTCTTACCTGCCGTGTTGTTGGCATCTGAGCATCTGGAATGAGTCGAGTGAATTTGTTTATGCGTACAGCCCCACCTCGATCTTCTTCTTTATACTTATTTAGAATATCTTGGACAGTTGACTTTTGCTTTCTTTGTCTTGACTGTGCTTGTGCATCGTCAATGAAGACTGATATTGTAAATACAAAGGCTGTTAAAAAAATAATTGTACTTTTCATATTATTCACAACGCGACTTCCCTAAGTAATAATAGTTTCCAATTTCATCCAACCAATACTCACCCTGAAAAGGCCAGTACTCATAACCGTTTTGAATATAATAACTTCTCTCATTATCAGAATCGATCTGCTTACTACTTGTGTTAGAAGCTAGAATCTGTTTTTTTAGAATTTCTTTTTTCCCATTCGACATTTCAAATCGAGCAAAATCGTGCTGTTTAAATAGCTCTAACAGATCTCTATGAATATCCTGAGCATGTCGCTTCGCAATCAAACCACTGGCTTCTTCGGCTCTTGTAATTCGACGATCTAAGATTTTAATTGAATATTGTCCTACCGGAGAGGTCTTCCATCGTGAAGACATTTGCTGCATAGTCTGCTTTTCACTTCTAAGATTTACTATATAAGAATACCCTCTAGAAAAATCTGCCTCTTTAAAGATTTTGCGCGCTACAAGGAAAGGTAGCATGAGCATTTTGCGATCAGCCGTCTTCTCTAGTAAAGCTTGATAGTTCTGAGAAAACTTATCCATCTCTCTAAAGTAACGAGTTGGAGTTAAATTAGCCTTAAGTAGATCTCTCAATGAAGTTCTTACTGGCAAGTAAACCTGCTTAAATAAATCTAAAGTTTTCTCCATCTCATCGTATTGACAAATATAAAGATAAACAATCGATCTCAATAGCAGAGACTCAGGGATATAAAAATCTTCATAATAAGGCGAGTGAAGTGAGTGCATGTTGCCAAGAACTGATCTAAACTTTGCGGCTCTCATTTGCGCCCAAGAGACTTCAAATAAAGCATCATGCCACTGAGGAGTATCTCTTGGCACTGCTCGGTAATACTGAATAGCATTGTCCCATTCTTTATTTTGATAGTACGTTCTTGCTAGACCAAGCTGGGCAGATACGCGTGATGCATCCGTAAAATCTGCCTTTTCTTTTAAATTAAGAAGATCTGAATATGCTCTTAGGGCAAAATCGTTTTTGTTTTGTATCGCAAAAGATAACCCTTCCATATATTTTGATTTTGCGTAGAGAGCAGAGCCAGCGTCTACAGCAGAAAAGTTTGCAGCAGCCCTGTTGAATTCACCATTTTTAAATTGAAACTCGCCAATCCTGTAGCGTAACAAATCTTGGCTAGCAGCTGGAAAATCCTCAAGCTGAACTTTTGATAACGCATAATTCAACAGAGTCTCATCACCCAGTTTATCTGCTGCTAGCGATAGTTTTTCTAACGATTTTTTTATGTAGAGTGAGTTCCCATCTCTAACAACATCCACAAACTGAAAAGCAGCGGTCTGGAACATCTTCATATCATACAGCATCAGACCCAGTAGATACTTAATCTGCATTCTCTCACGTGCGTAACGAGGAGATCTGCTTAAATTAAACAGACGAATTGAAGCCTCTTCGTAGTTGCCACTTTTCGCAAGATCTAGCGCCCCCTGTAATTCTGTATTATCTGCCCGCTCCGCCATGACTGATTCACTTGGAGCAATTGGCTTACGTGTTGTACGCGACGGCGTTTGTTTTTTCTTTGCTACAGGTTTCTTTTTTGCTACACGTTTTTTTGTAGTCTGTTTTTTTGCCGAAGCCTGAGCTTCAGCGACACTTACTGGAACACTTGAAGATACTACGAAACTAGAAATAATAAGTGAAAGGAGTATTTTTTTATTCATCTGTAGCTCGCTTCTGGGAAGAAAAAGCTCATCCCTATGCTTATCTGAATATCAGTGAATGTATCTTCCCTCTTAGGTTGGCCCGTCTGAATCCCTACTTCAGTTTCACTTGTGTAGTAGTACATGGAAAGATCCCATCTGAAGGCCATCCATTTTTTGATGGCATAGATTTGGCCAGTACCAGCATGAATAGTGAACGGGTTTGTATTTTCATTTGTTCCTGTAACCCCTGCTCCAAGAGAAAAGTACATATCGAAAGGAATGATTGAGTCTGTGAAAAAACCCATCTTGCCATAAAAAGGAGTCCATCGAATATCTAATCCATAATAACTTTCTGGAATTATAAGATTCTCTGTCTTAACCTGCTTGCCTTCGATGTCTTTGGTCACCTTATATTTGGAATCGGTAAAAATCGCAGCAATTGCCTCAATTGCCCACTTCTCAGAAAATGCATAGCCGAAACGACCTTGAAAGTATGCACTTAGAAAAAAAGCATTATTCGCAATAAATCCAATATTTGGAAAAAACTCAAATCGTTCTGTTTTTGGCAAAAATCTTTTTTGAATGACTGCAACATCCTCAAATGGCGCAAGTTTTTGTAGCTCGACCAAACTCTTTAAATTTTCTCTTGGAGCCTCTCGATCACTTTCCTGTATTTCTTGATTCAGCAGAGAAGGAGATGTTGTTTTTAGTTCTTTCTCATATAAATTTTCCTGGTCTAACTCAGTGGTTTCCTGAGCAAGAGAAGAAATAGAACATGCGATCAATACGAAAATGGTAATTTTTTTTATCATGATGCAATTCATCCTTAGCTGAGAACTCATTTCCCTAATAATAAGATATCGAAATCATTGATGATGATGAAGCATTATGAGTCAGACTAGACTTAGGGTCCGCAGGACTTTGGTCTTGAGGCAGGTTCTGTATCCTATATGGAAAACAATGAAATTTTCTACATTCTAAATAGATTTAAAACTCACTTATTTATTCTCTCAAAATAGTATTATTTATGGTTTGGCATTGCTCAGTTGCATAGTATAAATTGAGTCGTTCAATAATGCACTGGAAAACTATAATAATCCTTCTATCCCTCTTTCTGCGCGAGTAGAACAAATAACAGTAGTACCTGAAATTGCAGATCAAAATTGGATTGAAAGCATGAGAGTTAGTTTTGAAAATCGAGCAAATACGGACCGCGCAATTCTAACTCAAGTTGTACCACAGTTGCACTCAGAAATTATGGTTAGCACTTGGTATAAAACTCATTCATGTTCTAGATATTTCGCTGGATCAATTTCATATTAGAAGCACATCAAAAAATGTAAGCAGCTCCCAAGGTGAAAATATATTTCAACTGAAATCTGTCACCATTTTCACTAATTCCAGGATCAGGATTGACTTCAATTTTTCCTCTTGGATCAGGACCTGTAAAACCTAAAATTCTTAAATCTGCAACTAAACTAAATTTATCAGTAAAATAAAATTTTTGTCCGATTCCTAGGGCTGCCGCTACACTTTGCTCGCCACTGATCTGTATCGTACCAATCCCAAGAGTGCCGTACAAAGCAATATTGAGCACCCCTTGCTTGGTTAAGCTGAACTTTCCATAGTAAGGGCTTATTTTATAGGCTAGCATCATTGCACTCTCTGGCTCTGCAACTTTGCCACGAATATCATACCCACCTGGATCGCCGCCGGTTTCCTCATTAATTTGAGCAGGGTAATCATTTTCAGTGGCACTAAATACTGTTCCATAAAACTGAAGAGCATGAAACTCATTAAAGTGATATGTAATCATACCACCAAAATTGTATGGATCTGTAAACGGCTCATTCATTGTTAAACCAAGGAAACCTGTTAGTTCGATTTTTTTAGCAGTGGTAACATTTCTATTTTTAACTGGCAGTGGATCATCAAATACAGGAAGAACCGACTCACTCGCCAATTCTTCATCTGGAAACTCGATTTTAGCACTTAGCGCATCATCACCTATACATAGTAAAACAATCAAAAGGATGAGTTGAAATTTCATATGCAGCCGTCTCCAAATAGTTACAGTGACATCCTCAGATGTCTTTACTTCTAACTTACAGGAGTCAGATCAGAAGAAGAATTATTTTGTGATTTTAAATTTTTGTATACCGACTTGAGTCTAGTGCAAATCTCTTTACATTTACTTACTTTCCCACCCTATAACTCGTCCATTTTGAAATTTTACAACTCTTTCTTCAATATAGTAGTCGTGGGGTGTTTGCACAGGAACAGAGTACTTCCATATTTGATTGAGATGTTTTTCTTGTCCGGTCATTAAAATATCATCAGGAAAGCCCCAACTTTCACGCACAGCCTGCATATCCATTCCAATTGTAATGTCATTTTGTTCTACCAAAGAAGCCACCGTTCTCTCAAAGCGATTTTTTTCTTGGGGTGTCATCTTTTTCTCTATAGAGGGAGACACTCTTGTCGATTTTTGCTGGGCACGATCTCTTTCTGCAAGATCTGCAAGGGAAACTTCGCCTCCTGCTTGCCCTGCATAGCCTGAGTAACCACTCCCTGGATGTCTTTGCATTGGAAAGTTTGAACATGACGATACTATAAATCCAACTATTACGAGTATAAATAGAGTTGATCTCATTGAACCTCCGTGTTCTTAAATCCCTTTCGGCTCATTTTGATGCAAATTCAACTGGACGGAGGTCTACACTGTCATTACTATATAAACCTATATGGCAGATGATAAAAAAAATGAAAAACCAGCGCCAGCCCCTGCTCAGCCCGCAAAAGAACTGCCGCCTTTTGTTTTAAAACTGAAAAAACACCTAGCAACTCTCTTGGAATTAATTCAGAAGATAAAAAAATCAAAGAAACTTAATTCCGGCCTAGCATTTATCAAAAAGCTTGGTTGGATGGGATGGTTGAAGATTTCAAGCTGCATACTGTTCTTCGTTCTGATTTTCGTCGTCTATAAATACACACCTCATATTAAGAATCTCTGGAGATTTCCATACATGAGCACTTTTCAAGAGGTTGCAACTAGCAGCCGCGAAATTCCTGCAGATGAAGATATCATAAGATACGCTAATGATTTGCTAGCCCCTCAGTACATGGTTCAACTCAACAAGATTGTTGTTAATTTATTACCCTCTGCACGCTCGACTCGCAATCCAATGATGGCTTTTGATCTCTATATCAGAGCAGACTCTGAGGAGGCGACTGTAGAAATTAAGACGCGCGAAAAGCAATTTCAAGATCACTTACAAAGATTTTCAGAATCCCTTACCTATGATCAAATCCAAACAGAAGAGGGAAAGCAAACATGGAAGCTAAAAATGCGCAAGGAGCTGAATGCAATTTTGAATAACGGACGCATTAGAGACATCTATTTTAAAAATCTGATAATAAAACCTTAAGAATACTCTTCATTTTTTGAATACATGAACATTAATCTTATAGTGTTTAACTCGATCATAGAATGTGCTTTTCGGTATACCTAAATCTTCAGCTGTCTTCTTTTGATTTCCAAAATTCATAGCTAGTTTTTTAATAATAATCTCTCTTTCAATTTCTCGAATAATATTTTTTGTTTCTTTGCTAGGCTCAGAAGTGAGACTACTTTCTGAAGCGTGCCTTTGCAGAAACGGCTCAACATCTCTTGTTTGTATTTTTTGATTTGGATACTGAATCCGACATCTACTTACTAGATTTTTAAGTTCTCTTATGTTGCCAGGCCAACTGTGCTCTTTCAAGAAAGTGATTGTTTCAAAAGAGAATCTCACTTTCATTTCTCGTGCAAACTCGAAAAGAATTTTCTCAAAATCCTCTTTTCTTTCTCTAAGAGGAGGAACTTTAACTTGTATAACGTTTAATCTATAAAATAAATCTAACCTAAATTCACCACGATAAACCTTCTCAAGTAAATTGTGATGAGTACATGCAACAATCCTACAGTTCGTTTGAATAACATGGTCACCACCAACAGGCCGCACCTCCTTATTTTCAATTGCCCTCAAAAGCTTAGGTTGTAAATCCAGAGGAAGATCCCCAATTTCATCCAAAATAAGAGTTCCATTGCGTGCTTCTTCGAAGGCACCCTTTCTGTCTTGAGTTGCTCCTGTAAAGGAGCCTTTTACATGCCCAAACAACTCGCTTTCTGCCAGCGATGCCGTAAGGGCACTGCAGTTTACAGTTACAGCAGGGTACATACTTCTAGTTGAGAACTTATGAATGTACTGCGATATCTGCTCTTTTCCACTACCTGACTCTCCTAAGACCAAGACGGGTAAATCCGATTTTGCATAGCTAGGCATTCTTAAGATGACCTCATTCCAATGAGGATTATGACTTTTTAGCTTTTCAATTTCAAAGATAGAAGACTGCTCTAAAAAGACAAACTCATATTTGCCTGCGCGAATAGTATCTCCAGGATTTAAGACGGCCGAACCAATCTTCTGTGTGTTCACATAAGTCCCTGTTTGTGAACGCAAATCCTGTATGTGGTATGTAATACCTTTTCTTAGGATTCTAAAGTGCTTGGCACACAATCCTTCTAAGTAGATATGGTTTTTCTCAGCAGAGCCAACCAGAACGTAATCTTCAAGTAAGTAGTCACGAACCTCCCCCTGATTAAATAGGCATATTTTAAAATTCACATAAAACCCCTTTGAAATTTGTTTAAATCACACAAATAGGGGTAGAAAATTCTATGCCGGAAGAGATCCTACCTCCATCTGCACTAGGTTCGTTTTAAGTTTTTTTTGATCTAAAAAAATTGAATTTTTAGGTAAAATTAGACATATTAGAATTCATAATTTTATGAGCAAAAAAACATCCGTGAGCGATTTTATTACAAGCGCAGCCTCATTGGATCAGTGTCCTCTTCACACTCTTCAAGAAATAGCAGTCGTAGGCAGATCTAACGTTGGTAAGTCATCCCTTCTAAATAAAATACTTAAAAGGGACTTGGTTAAAGTGAGTCAAACACCAGGAAAAACTCAGCTTATTAACTTCTTTAGTAAAGAGGGCAAGTACTGCCTTGTTGACTTGCCGGGCTATGGATACGCAAAGCTTTCAAAAGAGACCGTTGAAACCTGGAAAGAGATGATTGAAGGATATCTAGTTGGCAGAGAACAGCTTATTGGCGTTTTGATGCTTATTGATATACGGCGCATGTTCGAAGAAGAGGAAAAACTTTTACTCAAAAGCCTTAAACAACTAAACTTACCCATTGCGTTTGTATTCACTAAATCAGACAAGTTAAACAGTACCGAACTTAGAAAAATGACTCAAGAGTGTTCAAAAAAATACAAACCTAGTTTCTTTGTCTCTAGTCTAAAAGACACTGGAGTAGTTGAATTAGAGGATTATATTTACAGAAAATGGGTTATTAACAAATGAACGTTATCGGGGTTATTCCAGCACGTATAGGATCGACAAGGTTTCCAGAAAAACCCCTGGCATTGATTGCTGGAAAACCGCTTCTCCAGTGGGTTATAGAGGGCAGCCTTCAGTCAAAGAAGATTAACGAGATAATAGTAGCCACAGACGATTCTCGTATAGCTAATCTCGCAAACAAATGCGGTGTGAAGGCTATTATGACAGATGCCAATCTAGCAACAGGGACAGATCGCATCTATGCTGCTATCAAAAATATAGACTGTGATTTAGTGATTAACATTCAAGGTGATGAACCCTTGATAAAAGGACACATTCTCGATTCTTTGGTAGATAGAATGATTCTATCTCCTAGCGCAGAAATGGGGACACTTGCTCACGCATTTAAAGATCAGAAGGATCTTCAAAACCCAAATATGGTTAAAGTTTTAGTTAACAAGAACAGCGAAGCAATTTACTTTAGCCGCTTCCCAATTCCATTTTCCAGACAAGATATAAACACGTCACTGTCTCTTTTTCATATTGGTATTTATGCATTTAAGAAGAGTTTTTTAAAAACTTTTTGTGAAACTCAAGCAACTCCCCTTGAGCTTGCAGAAAGTCTTGAACAACTTCGCGCCTTGCACTTAGGAGCAAAAATTCATGTCGTACAAGTAGATTATGAGACCCATGGAGTTGATACGGCAGAAGATATCAAAAGAGTTGAAACAATTATTAAGAGGTTAAAATCATGAAAGTAACTAAAGCATCAAAAGCTAAGAGACCTGCTAAGCCGTTAAAGCAAAAATTTATATTTATCACTGGCGGAGTGGTTTCAAGTGTTGGAAAGGGATTGGTAACAGCTTCCCTTGGAACTTTGCTTGAATCAAGAGGCCTTAAAGTTTCGATGATGAAGTTTGACCCCTACATAAACGTTGATCCAGGCACGATGTCTCCATTTCAACATGGGGAAGTTTATGTGACAGAGGATGGGGCCGAGACAGATTTAGATTTAGGACACTACGAGAGATTCTCAACTGTTAATGTTTCTAGGGCGAATAGTGTTTCAACGGGCCAAGTCTACGAGACAGTCATTGCAAAAGAACGACGAGGAGACTACTTAGGTGGAACCGTTCAGGTTATTCCACATGTTACAAATGAAATTAAATCCAGAATGTTTGAAGCTGGTCAAGGTGCAGAGATAGTTCTAGTAGAGATCGGAGGAACTATTGGTGATATCGAGAGTTTACCTTTTATTGAGGCGATTCGCCAAATGAGAGCCGACTTGGGAATTGAAAATACTCTCTATGTACATGTCACCTGGATACCGTATATTCCTGCTGCAGGCGAACTCAAGAGTAAGCCAACGCAGCACTCAGTTAAAGAGTTGAGAGAAGTTGGAATACAACCAGACTTCCTTATTTGTAGATCTGAAAAGCCTCTCCCTGCAGACTTAAAAACAAAAATTGGACTCTTTTGCAGTGTAAAGACAGAAAATGTTATTGGAGCTGAAGATGCTCGTAGTATTTATGACGTCCCTCTTTTATTGATGAAAGAAAAATTTGATCAAAAAGTCGTAGATCGCTTAGCAATTGATGCAGATACCCCTGATATGAAGGGGTGGGAAAAAATGGTTCAAATACTTCATAATCCAGATGTTGTAACAACAATTGGAATTGTTGGTAAGTATGTAGATCTTAAAGAAAGCTACAAATCTTTAATGGAGGCCCTTGTACATGGAGGAATCGCCAACAAAGCAAAAGTTGTTTTAGAATATATCAATTCAGAAACAATCACAGAAAAAAATGTAGAAGCTATTCTTTCAAGAGTTGATGCTGTTCTTGTGCCTGGAGGATTTGGAGAACGTGGAGTAGAAGGTAAAATCACGGCTATTAACTATGCTCGTGAAAATGATATTCCGTTTTTTGGAATTTGCTTAGGATTACAGCTTGCCTGCATTGAATTTGCTCGAAACGTCTGTGGTATAAAAGATGCCACAAGTAGAGAGTTCGTCGCAGAAAAATCAAACGCAAAAAATTGCGTTATTGATCTTATGCCAGACCAAAAAGATAAAAAAGATATGGGCGGCACAATGAGGTTGGGAGCATATCCTTGTCATCTTATAAAGGGATCACTCGCGCACCGTATTTACAAAAAAGATATCATATCTGAAAGGCATCGCCATAGATTTGAGTTTAACAATCAATTCAAAGCTCTTTTTGAAAAATACGGGATGACATTTTCTGGAACTTTTAAAGATAAAAATCTAATTGAGATTATTGAAATAAAAGATCATCCGTGGTTTTTGGCAGTTCAATTTCATCCAGAGTTTAAATCTAGACCTATGAATCCTCATCATCTTTTTGAAAGTTTTATTAGCGCAGCCATTCAAAGAGTTTTAAAAGGACAAAACCTTCCTAAGAAAACAAAAGTATCTGCAAAATCATCTAAAAACTATAGCGAATCGAGACAATCAACATGAATTCCGACATCAAAGAACTTCACCGTGTCCTTGAAATCGAGGCTAGATCTATATTGTCCTTAAAAGATTCTGTGGGAGAAGAGTTTGTAAAGGCTATTGATCTTTTACTCCACTGCCATGGAAAAGTATTCCTGACAGGTATTGGTAAGTCTGGCTTGATTGCCAGAAAAATTGCTTCAACGTTTAGCTCTACAGGAACTCCTGCTATATTCATTCACCCAGCAGAAAGTGCTCATGGGGACCTTGGTATGATTAATACCAATGATTTAGTTATTGCCATTAGCAATAGCGGTGAAACAGAAGAGCTCTCGCATCTCATACAGTACGTGACTCGTAGAAACATTCCGCTGATTGGAATTACAAAAAATGACGACAGCACCTTAGGAAAAGCATCTTCTGTGCTCCTTAAAGTTACAGTTAAAGAAGAAGCTTGCCCGCTAGGACTCGCACCAACATCAAGCACTACAGCAACCCTTGCATTAGGAGACGCACTAGCTACAGCGTTACTTAAACGTCGAGGATTCAAAGAAGAAAACTTTGCAGAATTTCACCCAGGAGGAATGTTAGCAAAAAGACTCCTGACAAAAGTAAAAGATCTGATGCAGCCCGTGCAGGCTTTACCGTTGGTGAGTCCACAAACTCCTATGAAAGAAGTTATTTATAAAATGACATCTTCAACTATTCGTGGAGTCGCAGGCGTAGTAGATAAAAATCGACAGTTGATTGGTATTATTACGGATGGTGACTTACGACGTAGTTTAGAAAACTCTGATAGCATTCATGCAAAATCAGCAGAAGATATTATGACAATGAATCCAAAAGTAATTGAAAAAGGACAGATGGCAGAGCGAGCTCTCTCATTGATGGAGGCTAATAAAATCCAAGCCCTCTTTGTAGTCGATGAAATGAAACAAGATAGAGAACCTGTAGGACTCATCCATCTCCAAGATCTCCTAAACCTCCGCTAAGGTACCAGGTCGCTTTTCCGAATTATAGGGGTTATTTTTGATTTGAGCTGTAAGCAGTACAAACTCCTCTATTATTGTGTGATAAACTCGTGTGTGCTTTCACTAACGCACGGAAATAACTCATGATTGTATATGAAATTTTCATTCGGCTTCTTAAATTCTTAAAAGTACTTTTGAGGAGTGTAGGTTGAGTCTAGTTATAGTTATGTCTAAATGGTTGAGTGAGTTCGGGAAGCATAAATAGATGAATATATTTAGAACTTTCAGTCGATACGATAATAAAGCAGTTTATGATCTGACGGCTATATTACTTTGAATTCATTGAATCAGCGACAAAAATAAAAAAATAAGCAGTGATAACTAAGAAGATTGGGCTATAAAAATATTTATAATAATTTTCTTTACAGCTCAAATCAAAAATAACCCCTATAATTCGGAAAAGCAACCTGGTACCTTAGTGGGCGTCAAACCATGACTGACCATGGGAGATATTGACTTTAAGAGGAACCCGAAGCTTTACAGTATTTTCCATTTTTTCACGAATTAAAGGAAGAGTTGATTGAACTTCATTAGCGGGAACTTCAAAAATTAATTCATCATGTACTTGAAGTAACATTCGAATCTGCAAACTACGATCAATATCTATCATTGCCTTCTTTACAATATCTGCCGCAGTCCCCTGCATAGGTGCATTAATCACAGCTCTTTCTCCAAAATTTCTAACCATTGCATTTTTTGACTGAAGTTCAGGTGCATATCTTCTACGACCAAAAAGAGTTTCTACGTACCCTTTTGATTTTGCGATCTCTACACACTCAGACATATATTTTTTTACACCAGGAAATTTCATAAAATATTTTTTTATAATTTCAGAGGCTTCTCCACGAGAAATACCTAAGTTTTCTGCCAATCCATGAGGCCCCATACCATAAGCCAAACCAAAGTTTACAGCTTTTGCAATTCGCCTTTGGTCAGGAGTGACCGTCTGAAGTTCAATTCCAAAGACTTCACTTGCAGTAGCTGCATGTATATCTAAATCGTTTTCAAAAGCTCTCACAAGCCCAGCGTCTTCAGTGACATGCGCTAATACTCTTAATTCAATCTGTGAGTAATCTGCTGAAATTAGCTCATACCCTTCCTGAGCTATAAATGCTTTGCGAATAGAATTCCCTCTCTCTGTTCGGATAGGGATATTTTGTAAATTAGGATTTGAGCTGGAAAGACGCCCTGTTGTTGTTACTGTTTGGTGAAAAACTGTATGAATTCTATGATCAGGAGCCACAAGCATAGGCAAGGCGTCTACATAGGTTGACTTAAGCTTAGAAAGCTCTCGATATTCGATAATTAGTCTCGCTATTGGATGTTCATCTTCTAATTTTTCTAAAACATCTGAATCTGTTGAGTATCCTGTCTTAGTTTTTTTTACCGGATTCAGTTTTAATTTCTCAAATAGAACCTGGGCCAACTGTTTGGGCGATGAAATATTAAATACCTCTCCCGCCATTTCATAAATACTTTTTTCTAGTTTGCGAATATCTGTCTGTAGAGACTCACTTTGATCCTTCAAGATAGATGTATCGAGTTTAATTCCAAGTCCCTCCATTTTATAAAGAATCGAAATAAGAGGTAAATCAAAGTTCAAATAAACATCTTCTCCATTTTCTTGGGAAAGTTTTTCTTTTAGTATCTGTTCAAGCTGAACATTTGCCTGAACAAGCTCTTGCGATGTTGGAAAATCCGAAAGCTTAGATTCGCAGTATTTTTCAAAGACATCATTGAATGTCCCAATGTTACCTGCATTAACCACATAGGCAGCTATCTGGTGATCCCAGTGAGCTTGGGGACTCTTTAAATTCAACATCTTAAAAAGGCTTTTCAAATCAAAACCTTTCCATTTCAAATTTAAGTCAGACAGAATATTGGCATAATCATGTAAACTTCCTGTAAGAGCAAAAATTTTATCTCCGTCGGAGAGGTAAAAACCACGATTATCATTAATCATCCAAATTTCTGAATTAGATTTTATAAACGTAGTTATATTTTGAGATGTTACAATTTGCTCTTGCGAACTAATTTCTCTTTTCTCAATTTTCGGAGCTTCTTTTTGAACAACATCCTGCGAGTTTACTGAGGGAGAACTTTGATTAACTGCTGCTGCATCAAATATTTTTCTCTCTAATGTTTTAAAATCTAGTTCATTTAGAAGCTCGCTTAAGGCTCCCCGATCAATGGGTTTCATCTTTAAATCATCGAGTTCAGCGTTAAGCGCTACATCTGTCTTAATTGTGACTAATTGTTTTGAAAGGTAAGCCATTTTCTTAGAGGTTATGATTTTCTCTCGAAGTTTATCAGGCTTTACCAGTTCAGTGTTTTTATATATTCCATCGAGAGACTCAAATTGGTCCAACAACTTAAGAGCAGTTTTTGGACCCACTCCCGCTATCCCTGGAATATTATCAGATGTATCTCCAATCAAAGCTAAATAGTCGATGATTTGATCTGGTCTTACTCCCCATTTTTCTTTGACACCCGCCACATCATACAGCGCCTCTTTCATTGTGTCGTACATACTTATGTGGGGATTTACCAGTTGAGCAAAATCTTTATCACCACTCACGATAACTACTTGCACATCATTTTTTTGTGCAAGTACTGCAAGTGTTCCAATAATATCATCCGCTTCAATGCCAGGCGCCTTAAATGTAGGAATTCCTAGAAGATTCGTTAACTTCTCAAAGTAAGGCATCTGCTGCACAAGCTCTTCTGGCATTTCTGTACGATGAGCTTTGTACTCCTCATATAAATCTGATCTAAAGGAGCGCTCTTTTGAATCAAAGCAATAAGCCATATAGTCTGGCTTCTTCTCTTTGAGAAGCTTGATGGTCATAGAGAGATAACCATATAAGGCATTTGTCGGCAGTCCCTTCGAATTATTAAGCTGTCTTATTGCATAGAAAGCACGAAAGAACATATTACTAGCATCAATCAAATAAAGTTTTCGCATAATCAGAGAGTATGACGCCCAAACAACAGAATCAATGCATTGCTAAGAGCGTTTAAAGTCTACTTCAATAAATCTACTACTCATCAGAAAAAACAAAGACAAGATCATCTGCCTCTACCAGGTCAAATCGATCTTTTGCTTCGCGTTCAATAAACTTTGGATCATTGGCCATTTTAATTTGCTTTTTTAGTTTCACGAGCACTTGCTCTGTATCTACCATCTTTGTTTGAATTTTAGTTTGCTCATTCTTAAGCTCCCAGATGCGATAAAGAGTTCCATCTAAAAGCGTTCCCGTAATAGCAAAAATTAAACAAAGAACCAATATCATCTTAGGTGAGTGAAGGAGATCTGTGATAAATCGCGCTAGTCCTTGCATAATTGCATGCCCCCAAAACCCCATTGTAATCCCAAAGTTGAATCCTGTTGAGCATAAAAAAAGGGAACCTGTCTTAAAGGTTCCCTTTCTTGTCTTTAAGCACTTAGCCTAAAGTCCTGGTATTACGTTCTAGCTGATTACATTTTAAATGTAGCTAACAAGTAGTACTCAGATTGCTCAGCTGCATATATTTTTGCACCTGAATCTCTTAGATCAGAAGCATCGTCAGTTTGTCTAACACCAACGTTTAAATCTAACCATGAAAGTGGCGAGTAATATACAGATGTTGAAGCATCAAGATTATCAGCTCTTTCTCTTCCATTCTTCCACTTCATGTAAACACCTACTGTTGTTTCTACTGAAACTTTCTCAGAGATTGCATATGTTAAGCTTGCAGAATTTAAAAGTCTGAATTTGTTAACACCAGCATCATCAGCTCCTGATCCATCTTGAACAAAAATTCTTGGATTGATCAAAAGACCTGCTGTTAAATTCTTAGCAACTTCTTTTGAGAATGTATTGTAAACTCTAATTTGAGTGATTTGACCAGAATCTTTAGAAGCATCAGAAATAGGAAGATAAACTCGACCTTGTACTCCATATGCTACATCAGCTGGAAGTTTATATCCAGAGCGTGTGTAGCGAATTGAAGTATCAGCAATCTTGTTGTGAGCCTCATTATCACCACGTCCGTAGTTACGGCTCCACTCTTGAGCAAGAGAAACTGTATCTCTGTCAGATAACTTGTATTTAACTTCTACTTTTTCATCAGCTGTAATATCTGTATCGCTGTTGTTTTTTAGACCTGTGTAGTTTTCTGATGCAAAAACCCCTGACCATTTCTTTTCAGTAGCTACAGGTGCAACTTCTTGAACAGAAACTGTTTCTGTTGAAATTGATGTAGTAGCTTGGTTTGCATTCTCTACTGCGGCTTGTGCGGAAATTGCGAATCCTGCTACAAGCGTTACCGCTAGAATTTTATTCATCCTCTTGTCTCCTTTTTTGGTTCGCATATGTAAACCGTTTTTATTTAAAATTTCGCTTCATAAACAAGATCTCATTGTAAGTCTTAAATTATGAAACTTAATAATCCCTAAACCTAACTTTAATTTTCAAAACTTAGGTACAACATCGAAACCTAGAGCAATACTTGTACCACTTTAAAAAAGCTCAAAAACTCCAAAGGTTTCAACGTTTCTGCGAAGAAGTTTTATACAAAATGATGACGAATTTAGCTACTAGAATGTAAATATTATCTTGCTAGGTGCCAGGCACCTGGAAACGTTTTAGTGTTCGTTTCCAGGTGCCTGGCACCTATTGAATTTCTTACCCCAAAAAGGCTGATTTTCCAACGTAGTGAGCCTGGTCTCCTAGCTCATGCTGAATCCGCAATAACTGATTATACTTTGCCGTGCGATCGCTCCTACATAGGCTGCCCGTTTTTATCTGAGAACAAGCAAATGCGACTGCTAAATCTGCAATCGTTGAATCTTCAGTTTCACCGCTTCGGTGAGACATGACTGTGTTATATCCATGCGCATGAGAAAGCCGGATTGCATCTGCAGTTTCAGATAGAGTTCCTATTTGATTTACTTTTATCAATACCGCGTTAGCAGCCTTTTTCTGAATCCCCATTTGGATGCGCTTTGGATTGGTTACAAAAAGATCATCACCAACAAGTTGTACATGACCACCAAGTTTTTCTGTCAAATGAACCCATGCTGCCCAATCATCTTCTGCAAGACCATCTTCGATTGATTTAATAGGAAACTTACGCGCCCACTCAGAGTAAATTCCAATTAATTCTTCTGGGGAAATAGACTTTCCTTCCCAACGATATTTTCCACTGTCGTAAAGCTCTGTAGCCGCAACATCGAGCCCCAAATAAACATCATCACCCAATGAATAGCCAGCTTTCTCTACTGCAGAAGAAATCAGTTCAAGAGCCTCTTGGTTATTTTTGAGTTTAGGTGCAAAGCCGCCCTCGTCTCCTACAGCAGTACTAAATCCTTTATCATTCAAAATTTTCTTAAGTGTGTGGAAAATTTCGGCGCCACAGCGAACAGCTTCGCTAAACGTCTCCGTACCTGCGGGAATAATCATGAACTCTTGAATATCTAAGCCGTTATTTGCGTGAGCTCCTCCATTAATGATATTCATGAGAGGAACTGGAAGAGTATTTGCCATTGCCCCCCCAACATATTCATACAAAGGCTGACCTAACTCTAGGGCTGCTAATCTTGAACATGCCAAAGATACACCCAACAAAGCATTTGCACCTAGGTTACTTTTATTTTCTGAACCATCTAGATCTAACAAAATTTCATCAATTTCTCTTTGCTTTAAAACACTTTGCCCAATTAGTTTCTCCGCAATGGTATCTTCAACATTTTGGACAGCCTTTAAAACCCCTTTTCCAAAATATCTTGCTTTGTCCCCATCTCTTAATTCGCATGCTTCATGCGCTCCAGTAGATGCACCAGAAGGAACCGCTGCATGAGCCGAAAAGCCTGAAGATGATATAACCTCAACTTCAACTGTAGGGTTGCCGCGTGAATCTAAAATTTCTCTTGCTCGAATATCTGCAATTTCTGACATGGTGATGATTCCTTTCTCTATGAGAGTTATCTACTGGTTTAATGATCTATGTGCGCTCAATGCGCTGGTAACTCAATACTAAATGTTGATCCTTTTCCTGGCTCACTTTTAACCCGAATATCACCGGAATGCATTTCAACAATGGAGTGGGCAATACTCAAACCTAGTCCGGTTCCTTTTCCTGGCTGCTTTGTCGTATAAAATGGTTTAAAAATGGACTTCAATTTTTCTTCGTCCATTCCAATTCCAGTATCTGAAATTTCGATCTCCACTCCACTCCCCTTTGGACGCGAAACAACTCTCACCTCTCCCTTACCATCAATCGCCTGAACAGCGTTGTTTAAGATATTTACCAAAGCTTGTTCAATTCGAATTGGGTAGACAGGAACCGGTTGATTGATCAGCAAATGACTTTCAATTTTAACATTTTTTGGAGCTTGAACAGAAACCATCTTAACTGCTGATTGAATCACTTGATTTAAATCTGATGATACTTTTTTCTCTTCTTGAGACTGTTTTCCTGTTATAAATGAAAGATCCTTTACAATATCTCTTACTTTTTGCAGACCTAAATTTGCCTCTCCTACTAGCTCAGGAAAATCCTTCTGAATCATAAGCCAGTCTGTACGTCGCATAGCCTCTTGTACTTGAGGTGTTAAGCGATCCTGTCCTATCAATATTGTAATGAGCTGCTGCGCTCTTACAAAGTAATCTTGCAAACGCAGCATATTACTCGTGACATAGGCTAGAGGGTTATTAATCTCGTGAGCAAGACTCGCTGCAAGCTCTGTTAAATTAGAGAGCTTTTCTGAGTAGATTTTTTCTTTGTATTGCGATTCAAGCTTCTTTTGTGTTTCTTCTAAAAGCTTGTTCTTCTCTAGTAACTCTTTATTTTTTTGTTCCAGCTCTTTTTGTTTTTTCTCAAGAGACGTCATGAGAGTATCAACTAAATCTGGCTTTACATTTCTCTCTAGTTCTTTCTGTGAAAACAAACTATCCTGCTTCTCAGCCCACGAGATATCCAAAACTTGTCCACGCCACTCCACACTCGCTAACCCTTGTCCAAAAAACAGAGGTAGAGCTTCAAGCGCAGATTTAATATATTTTGCTGTTAGCGGATAATCATAACTCGAAATTGAAATTTGAAACCCAATAGAATCCTGTGTTTTTTCAAGCTCCGAAATGGGAGGAATTGGCGAAATAAAATAAGATAAAAATCGTTCAGGGTGCAAATATATTTCTTCTGGCTTTTCCATCATCCTAAGAACACTATCAAGAACTCCCCAACAATGAAGATCGATGGATTTATGTCCCACCAGCTCCATCAGCTCTTGAGATGAGGACTCCTCTGCTTGGTACATAAGATGTGCAATTTTTAAAAAGTTTTCCATTTCTGCGGACTCAAGCCAGGAGGAAGGATCTCTTAAAAATTCTTCAGGAACATCCAAAGACGAATACAGTCCCTCAAGGCTAACTCCTTGATTTTCCAAATATGTGAGGACCGAATTTGAGATTTTACTACTGAAAAGCATGTTTCATTTTTTATCAGTGAGCCAGAGCCTATTGCAATGAAGAAGTGTGGGAAAGAGGCTGAATCAAAACCCACGCCTAACGCGCATGGCTATGCCTATTTTGGAAACCTGTAAAACCTCTCTAATATGCGTATGAATTCTATCTTACAAAATTATCATAACATCTTTGGGAATATGCTTCTTGAGGTCCTTCCAATAGCCTCGTCGAGTTTGATTATTTACCTTAACGGAGGCCCTATGCTTAAGCACATTATTGTTTTATTTGCACTTCTTGCACCATCTGCATTTGCAATTCAGTGCGGTGATTATTTTTATTTGCGAACACTCAAATCTGAGACCAAGACTGAAAACCCACTATTACGCAAATCACGCCTAGAAAAGGGTGTTTACCCCGAATTTGACAGAATCGAGCCAGGACATTTTCTTGAAGCTCTTGACGTTGCAAAAGTACAAGCACAAAGGCTTTTGAATGAAATACGAGAAGAAAAAAATCCGACATTTGAAAATGTCATTTTGAAGTCAGAGGAAGTCTCTCGCGTCCTAAATAATGCAAATGGCGTGTTAGATTTTTATACAGGTTCATTTAAAACTGAAGCCATTGAAAAAATTGAGGAACTTTATGCAGAAGAGACATCTCGCTTTTATTCAGAAATTGGTACAGACGCCAGACTTTTTGCTCAAGTGAAGGCGGTTTATGAAAGTCGCGGAGAGCGCAAGTACGCCCCTGACCAACTTTTACTTATTGAAGATAGCTACAAGGGCTACACAAGAGGAGGCGCACTACTGAATGACGCTCAGAAGGCACGTTTTGTTGAAATCACACAAGAACTATCAAGCTTATCAGTTAAGTTTCAAAATAATGTGGCCGCATACAAAAAAGCAAACTTTGTGCATGTTACCGATGCAAAAGATCTAGCTGGCATACCCGCCGATATCGTTGGAATGATGGAGCAAGCAGCTCAAAAACGAGGACTCACGGGCGCCGTCATTGAGATGGGACAGCCCTCCATAATCAAGGAGGTCATGGAACGTGCAGACAGCGAATCTCTAAGACGAGAAGTATTTTTTAAAAACGGAAAAGCAGGGTATTCAAATGATGCTTTTAATAACGAGTCTGTTCTCAGACGTATAGTAGAGCTTCGTCAAGAACGCGCTCAACTCCTTGGATTCGAAACTCATGCAGATTATGTGATTCAAGAAAGAATGGCGGCCTCTGTTTCTACTGTAAATCAATTTCTAGACACTTTGGGAGCAGCTTATAGACCAAAAGCAGAACAAGAGAGAGATACTCTTGTTGCGTACAAAGAAAAACTCACAGGCTCCAGAGAAATGCAGCCGTGGGAGAGATCCTATTGGATGGTCAAATTTGAAAATGAGATACTCACATTTGATACAAATGTTTTTAAAGAATACCTGCCTTATCAAAATGTACGAGCAGGTTTTTTCAATCTCATACACGAACTATATGGAATAACATTCAAAGAAAGAAGAGACCTACCGCGCATTGATCCAGATGTTGAAGTCTACCAAGTCATTAGTAAAGAAGGAGAAACTTATGGCTATTTAACCGTAGATATGTTTGCGCGAGATATTAAAAGAGGTGGAGCTTGGATGAACCCTCATTCCAACTCTTACGAACTTAATGGGGAACGAGTTCCAGCCTTAGTCTCTATTAATTTAAATACAGCAAAACCTGTTGAAGGAAAGTCTCACCTTTTAACCATTAACGAAGGAGAAACTTTTTATCATGAAATGGGACATGCACTACACGGACTTCTCTCACGAGTACGGTATGACTCACAGTCAGGTACAAATGTGAAGTGGGATTTTGTGGAACTGCCATCTCAAGTTATGGAAAATTTCTTTAAAGAACGTATGGGGCAATTTGCATTTCACCATGAAACTGGAAAGCCTATTCCTAAGGAATATTTGGCAAAACTAGAAGAGCAGCATCAACTCTTTAGCGGGATCGCGGGATTACGTCAGATCTCTTTCGCTCAGCTTGATATGGCTTGGTATACAGGTGCAATGCAAAAAATGACAGGAACACTTTCTGAAATTGATAGAGCAATCATGGATAAATACTCTGTCTTTCCAAGTGTTGATGGAACCTCTATGTCTGCAGCATTCACACATATTTTTAGCGGCGGATATTCTGCAGGATACTATTCATATAAGTGGGCCGAACTTTTGGATGCTGATGCGTATTTTATTATGAGAACTCAAGGTGTCGAAGCCGCTCGCAGATTTTTGAGATACGTACTTGAAGTTGGAGGCAGTCTAGATCCGAATCAAGCGTACGTAAATTTTGCGGGACGTCCTGCTACCATTGATGCACTCTTAATTCGCGATGGAGTTAAGAAAGCACCTTCAGTAGAAACCCCTTCAAGTGAAAAGAAACTCAACGAATCTAAGATTTCTGCGTACTTGTTAAAAGCAATTAAAGAAGGAAACAACGGACGGCCTCACTACTCCGTTGCACTTAGAGCAACCTCCGAAGCAGAAGGAAAGCTCGTTGCGGATATGCTGACAACTATGGGAGCAAAAGTGACACATATTACAGGTAGTACTTTGTGGATTGTTCGTAAAGCAACTCTTGATATGATTATTGAGGCTTCAAACGATGCGCGAGTTGTGTCAATTAGTGGCAATGAACCAACGCCTCCGCCTCTTCACTTTCCGTAAAGTTGATGGAGTTCACTTTCTGTAAGTGAATTCATATTTAGGAGAGCTTCATAAGGCTCTCCAGAAATATAAAAGTACTGTGCAAAGGCTGGCTCCGTAGGGATGCCGGCCTTTTTTAATTGAGAAATTGCAGTACGTGCAGAGCTTCCGGCTATGTTAAGCAATCTGGACTCTATCAAGAAATGTTGATTGGCAATTATATCATAAACAGGACGATATTGAGCCACACACTCATACTTTATATTTTCTGTGGTATAGCGAATGATCACAGACTCATAACCTTTTAATTTTTTAAATGTGACTTCTGGAGAATATTTTTCTGCATAACAAGTGAGATCATCTGCAAATCGATGGAGATCCTGAGCTGAGAAAATGATATCAAGATCACTCTTTTCGTTGTGGATATTAAGTGGGACTGAGCCAGATACAAGAGGCGTATATTTTGACATCGTATTGAGCAGATTATGAACTTCATAAAAAAGATTTTTGTTTTTTTCCATTTCAACTACAGCTTTAAGAGAAAGATGATGAAATTTAATTGTAGAATTAGAAAGCTTGAGTGCCATTTCTGCATTAAATGTTTTATTTGAGATTTTCCAATTCATTTTTGGATACAGATTTTGCATCTCTTCAAAACTTTGGTCGATTACAAACTCTACATGCTCAAATCCTGTAGGGTATATTGAACCCTCTTTGGGCGATGGGAGTTCTATAACTCTCAAGACTCTGCCTTCAAAGAGAATGGGCTTTTTGAGTTCAAATGTCGCAATCATGCGGCCATTTACTAATGATTCGATTAGCAAATCTGCAAATTCTAAAAGTTGTGTTTTGTAATTTTCATACTCATTCTGAGTTTGAACTCTGAAACATGCATGATCCATTTGAAAGCGGTCTACATTAATATGAAGTACTTCAAGATCTCGAAATACCCTCCCCAAAAAAACTTCTAATTCCCGCTCAAACTGATTCCGTAACATTATTAGGTAACAATTACCTTTTTGGGTAACGGCGCGTCAAGTGGCTAATATTATTTTAATAAAATTAGAAGGTAACAATTACCTTTTTGGGTAACGGTGCGTTAGGCGGCGAATTTGGTTTTTGGGAATGGGATTCGGTTGGATTCGATCTCATCCATAAAACTTGGGATATGGCCAGTTGGTTTCAGCTCCCCAACAAGCTTGCCATCTCCCATTCGCTTAAGCTGACCAAGATCGTAAATTAACTCAACATTATAACCCGTATCCGTATGCCCCAAAACTTCAGCAATACTTTTAATTCTTCGGGATCCATCCGGAAAGCGCGAGATTTGTATTATCACGTCAATCGCTGAGCCAATCAAATGCTGCAAAGCCTTTTCGCTCATCTTTGCATCTCCACCCATAGCTAAACCTTCTAGCCGGACAAGTGCATCGAACGGAGTATTAGCATGAATTGTTCCCAAACATCCTTTATGACCCGTATTCATTGCCTGAATTAAATCTAACCCTTCACTGCTCCTCACCTCACCAACAATGATTCTATCAGGGCGCAATCTCAAAGAACTCTTCACAAGATCCCTCATTCCCACTTCACCCTCACCTTGAGAGTCTGCCATTTGAGTTTCAAAGAAAACCACATGGTCATACTCAACCTGGAGCTCAGAGGAGTCCTCAATAACTATAATTCTTTGTCCTTTAGGAATCCGACTCGTCAAAACACTCAATAGAGTTGTTTTTCCCGAACCCGTTCCACCGCTCACTAGTATATTTTTACCCAAATACATACACAGATCTAAAAACTGAGCCGCATCTGCAGTCATGGCTCCCTTTTCTACCATCTCTTTTAATGTCATTTTGCTATTTGTGAATTTACGAATTGAAACCGTTGCGCCGTTGCGAGCACACGGAGGAATGACCGCATGAATTCGAGAACCATCTGGCAGTCGTGCATCCAACAGAGGTTCCTTGGTTGTAATCCTTCTTCCCACACTTTGAGCAATACTATTGACCGCTGCTAATAGCGCATCTTCATCTGCAAATTGAGCATCAGTCTTCTGTAGCTTACCGCCTTTTTCTATGAATATGTCGCTAGGTCCATTAATGAGTATTTCCGTTATAGTCGGATCATCCAGAAATGGTAATACAGGTCCCAGAAAATTTCGAATCGCATTTTTGAAAACTTCGATCTTATTAGACATCTACGGCCTCAATTCTGAGACGCTAATCCGCGCTCCTCAGTATTCGGAATGACTACGATTCGCCCCTCTAGTGATGTCTCAGGACATTGGAATGTAAAGACACCTTCCAAAGACGGAATGAGTTCGAATGCTTTAACTGATCCGTAGTATGTACCGTGATGTTGATTGAATGTATTTAAAATAAAACTAACGTTCTTTTCTTTTTCATTAATGTTTACAACATTTATTCTGTACCTTACGCCCTTTCTAAGAGCAACATTTTGAGGAACAAAACCTTTCTCAGTATTAAGAATAACAATATCCTGAGCGGGCTCATTTGAATTCACAACCTCAGTTGTGGACAAAAGATCTGGAGCAGATTGCACAACAGGTTTTTGTGGCAACGGTTGAGACTCAGTTTGTTTTTGTAAATATTTTGTCCGTCTAGAGAAATCGATGTCCCAAGCAAACAAAGATTGCCCATACAGAAAGAAACTCATTGTTAGAACTGAGTAATAAAACCACTTTTTCATTTTAGTGTGTTGTTTTGCGTGAGTAGAAATCTGAGAATTCACGTGCTACCTCCATCGCAATATATTCAAGCGTTTTAGAATCTAATTTTTTTAATGATTCAACTATACGTGATTTATTTCTGCCACATCCATTAAGAACATCCATTGCCTTTGAAAATTCATCAGCATGATTTGGAAATTCATCGTAAGATTTCTTCCAATCCGATTTTAATACGGGTTCAATCACACCTAGCGTGTACAACGCATCAAACACCAACTGAAGATCACCTTGCAAATACATGACTGAAACCCTCTCAACGACGAATGTTTTTAGAATCTTTCGTCTCATTTTTTATCGGAGTTTCAGACTAGGGACTTAAAGCAACTTATAGAAACTAGACCTCAAGAGGGCTCACAATGAGCCCTCTTGAACCGGCTATTTGTCGAGGTTAGAGCTCACAATGATTAAGTGAATTGAACGTATTTGGGCGAGTTATACAAACTTCATTAGAATAATCATACTCGGTAATTGTTGAGAACCACTCTTTAATTTCGTTCGTACAACCCTGACCATCAAGTATACCGACTAACTCTGTTTCTAAACATCTTAGCCTTAAACATCCCTGATCTCTTCGAACATTAAATGTGGAGGCCGTGTACCCATGGTTCTCAAGCCTACAAAAACCAACTAGCATGAGAGAAAAGGTTGTATGAAAAGCATCTTCGCAACGCGCGGATGGACGATTTGTGGCTACACACGCTTCAGGACCACTTGCTGTATTTGAAGGTGTGGATGAAGGATTGCCATTATTGGATTGAGATGGGGCTTGAGCAGGAGGCGCCTCTACAGGAGCCTCTGCTGGAGCTTGCGCTTGGCTACTCTGCACAGGTTCGACAACTACGTTCGGTACTCGCTGAGCTCGCCGAATAGTCCGCGATCTGCGCTGAACAAATGTAGACTCCTCGGTCGCTTGCAGTTGAGCTCTTCTACGAGAAGGCACAACTCTTCTAGCTTCCGCAAATTCATTTATTAAAATAATACTTAAAAATAAAGATAGACCTATAACTTTCATAATTCCCCCTGAGAACCTAGTAAGGCAAGAGTAGTGCCACCTCTTTAGCCTAAAAAAGCGTAGAATGCTTATTAAGATCAAAGCTTCAAAAAACCGTCTCAATCTTAGACATCTGTGAAAAAAGGTTTAGACAATACAACTCCAAAGGAATCTATGGTCCTTTTGTAAGGCCTCAATATTGCTAACTGAGAAGTGTATGAAAAAGAATATTATTTTGATGAGTGAATACAGAAAGAAAAAGAAAGATCTAAATTGGCTTTATTCTTTATCTGAGTATGATTTGATTTGTGAGTTTATTGATTCTCACAATGAATACGAAAGAGACAGCCGCAATCCAACCACACTTGAATGGTTGGACACGGTATCAGATGTTGTCTCTATCCGTTGCTTTGATAAAACAAACGAAAAATAAAACCTACAGAAGGTTTGAGGCCAGTTCTGCGAGCTCGGATCTCTCACCTTTTGTGAGCGTCACATGGGCCGCAATTGCTTGGCCTTTAAATCTCTCCACGGCATGAGTTAACCCACTATTTCCTGAGTCAATATATGGATTATCAATTTGATAACAGTCACCTGTTAAGATAATCTTTGTTCCCTGACCCGCACGAGTCACGATTGTTTTGATTTCATGTGGAGTCAGGTTTTGTGCTTCATCTACTATGAGATACTGATTTGGGATTGAACGACCACGAATATACGTTAGCGGTTCAATATTGAGCATTCCTTGATTGATAAGCTCTTGAGCCCTTCCTGCCGCCTTTTTATGAGAACTATCAGCTCCCATCAAATACTCTACGTTATCAAAAATTGGCTGCATCCAAGGATTTAACTTCTGCTCTACGTCTCCCGGCAAATAACCAATATCACGTCCCATCGGAAAAATAGGACGGCTTACTAAAAGTTTTCTGTAGCGCCCCTCATCTAAAGTTTTTGCTAACCCAGCTGCCAATGCGATAATTGTTTTACCAGTCCCGGCTTTTCCAACTAGAGAGCACATTAAAATTTCATCATTTAAAAGACAATCCAACGCAAAACTTTGTTCAACATTTCTAGGAAAAATTCCCCAAACACTTTCATTTAAGTGAATGAGCGGAACCAGGGCCTCATGTTGTGGACTATAACGCCCAATTGCAGAGTGGTTAGGATTTGATTTATCTTTCATCACAACATACTGGTTTGCTAAAAATTTTGCATCTAATCCAGCTAATTGTTTTTTAGAATAAAACTCATCGATAGCCTCAGAATCAACTTCGACTTCGATATAACCAGAGTACAACTCATCCATTGAAACAGAATCTGGTTCATAGTCTCTTGCAGAGACTCCAAAAACATCAGCCTTAATTCTGAGGTTAATGTCTTTAGAAATCAGCTCAGTTACATCGTTGCGGTGATGAGCCTGAAGATGAATTGCTGTTGCTAAAATTCTTG
>CAUJDY010000009.1 GCA_963169805.1 Bdellovibrionota bacterium
GCATGTATCGAGCTTTAATTCGAGAGCAATTTCATTGAGACTCATTTCATTAACAAGTGCTGCTCGTTTTTTAGTGAGATCACCCTCTGTATCATCGGGAAACTGATGAATTAAAATATCACTCATCACAAGATCTAAAACAGCATCACCCAAAAACTCTAAACGCTCATTATTAGCTAAAGAATAAGGTCCTTTATTTTGAGATGACGAATAATGCGACATCGACTTGTGTAGCAGCGCTAGGTCTAAAAGTGACTTGTTTTTGAAGTTGTAATTTATTTGAGATTGCAAGTAACTCGTTAGGCATACTTCCTGAGATGAGGAAGGCATTCCGGCTACTAATAATTCCTCAGTAGCTAGAGCAGCTTCATCAATACAATCTTCAATACTTTTTTGAGCTGATTCTGCACCAGCCTTATTCTGAGAGTAGGTCATCAAGGGCTCCAAATGTTTGTCCCAATATTTAAAAAAAGATATAGCACTTCTTAGAAGACTTGGTCAAATACATGGATCTTTTTACAAGATCAGAGAGCCCTTTAAATATCCATCCATGCGCGAGGTATTCGATTGATCATATCCAGTTATGGATACCTCTACTTCACGACCTTCGAATTCAGAAGAAACCTCGACATCCACGGGCCAATAATCTCGAGATAACCCCGTAGCGCCGCGAGCTCGGCTCTTTAAAATGAGCACCTTCTTTTGCAATGATATTTGAGATAGCGCCGCTTGTGCGTATCTTTCTGATGAAAGGTCTCTCAAGCGCTCTGATCTTAATTTTATAAGTGGTTGCGGCACCTTAGGGTCAATTTTTAATGCTTTTGTTCCAGGTCTTTCACTGTAAGGAAAAACATGCATTCGAGTCCAAGGAACATTTTGCATTCTTTTAAAACCATCTTCAAACTCATCATCAGATTCACCAGGAAATCCTGCGATTATATCTATGCCCACAAATGGGTTCGTGATTTTTTTATAAATTCTATGGAAGGCGTCCTCTACATTTTCTGCTGTATATTTTCTTTTCATATCTGAAAGAACTTTAGTATTGGCACTTTGAATACTCATATGAAAATGCGGGCACATGCGAGAATCGGCATAAAGATCAAGGAGTCGATCTGATAATTCTATTGGCTCTAAACTGGTCAGACGAATTCTGGGTATCTTTGTTTTAGCTAAAACAACTTCAACCAAATCCTCTAGCCTTAAAATACGGCCTTGATCTTCGTATTCATAATCACCTATGTGAACTCCTGTTAGCACAACTTCTTTGAGCCCTTGGCCTTCAAATTCTTGAATTTTCTGCACTAGATAATCAGGAGAAAGAGATCTACTTTTTCCTCTTGCAAATGGAATTACACAAAACGTACAAAAGCTGTTGCATCCGTCTTGAATTTTCAGAAAAGCACGTGTATGCGACTCCTCAACTCCACCGCCTTCCTCTAAGTCTTCTTTTCTAAAAATATTAGAATGAAATACTTTTTGAGATAGCTCCCCTTTTAAATACTGCTCAATTAAATGATCTAATAAACCTTTATGAGAGTTTGCAACGATTAGATCAGCCTCTTGTAAGTTTTCAAAATACTCCTTGTCAACTTGGGCTGCACAACCTGTAACAACAACAACACTCTCAGGATCTGTTTTCTTAATTCTTCGGATTTGTTTGACTGCATCTAAAGATGCTTCTCGCGTAACAGCACACGTATTCATAATATGTATCTTAGGCGAATCAGCAGATGTTAAAAGACCCACTTTCTCGAGGCGCTTTTGCAAAAGCGTTGTATCGTACGTATTTACTTTGCAACCAAACGTATATATTTCATAACTCATGAGCGTATCCACCCTCCACCTAAAAGTTGCTGGCCACGATATACAACAGCAGCTTGTCCAGGTGTAATAGCTCTGACAGGCTCTAAAAATTCAATATGTGCAGTACCGTCTTCATTTTTTTGAATTCGGGCAGGAGAACCTTTGTGCATGTACCTGACTTTCACATTTAAAATTTCTTCTGGCTGGATATGATCAAACCAATTTGATTTTTGAATTTGAGTTGAGCGATAAAATAAATGCTCTTCTTCTCCTACCCAAACAGTATTTGTAACAGCATCGATTTTAATAACAAACTGAGGATTTGGCTCCGTTTTTGTGAGACCTAACCCTTTTCTTTGACCAATTGTAAAATGATGAATCCCCCTGTGTTCCCCCACAATTTCGCCTGTTGGGTATTTTTTAATAACACCTGGTTTTAATAAATCTGAGGAAACATGTTGTTCTACAAACTCTGCATACTTCCCATCTCCCACAAAACATATTCCTGTAGAATCCTTTTTTCGAGCATTCAGCAATCCTCTTGTTTCAGCAATTTCTCTAACTTGTGGTTTTTTGAGATGTCCAATCGGAAATAGAACTCGGCTCAAAATTTCTGGTTTAAGTGTAAAAAGAAAGTATGTCTGATCCTTCCAGTCATCTTCACTGATGACGATCTGAGAAATATCATTCTGATTTTTAACTATTTGAGCGTAATGTCCCGTCGCTAGATAATCACAATCCAGTTCGTACATTTTTTGAACTAAGTGATCAAATTTTAAGTACGTGTTACAATTCACGCATGGTAGGGGTGTTTTACCTTGTAAGTATGCATCTAAAAACGGATCAATAACCTGGGCTTTAAATTTCGCTTCACAATTCATAACATAGAAGGGAAACCCCATTCTCTCAGCGACAGATCTAGCATCATCCACATCAATTGAGGAACAACAGGTGCCAGCTCCTTCCTCAATTTCACATTGAGTGTAATCCCAGACTTGCATTGTAATTCCAACAACATCATAACCTTGCTCCCAAAGCAAAGCTGCAGCTACAGAAGAGTCCACACCACCAGACATAGCAACAAGGACACGTCCTTTTGATTTTCTTTTTGTGTCATCCGTTGGTGTTTTATTTAGCTGAAATGTTTGTGGTTGATACGTTGTCATAGCGTTACCTCTTTAATACTTCGAATTCTGAGTACTACTTTTTTAAGTGTTTCTAAAAAATATTCTATTTGCGACTCATTATTGAGCCATCCCAGAGATAATCTCAAAGAGGATTGAGCTTCTTGCCGTGAATACCCCATTGCCCTCAGTACAGGAGAAGGTTCTTGTGAGCCAGAAGAACACGCAGCCCCCGTTGAGACACAAATTCCATGCATATCTAAATTCATTAATAATGTTTCTCCATCAACCCCATCTATAAATAAGCTAGAGGTATTTGGGAGACGATTCTGCGTAAGACCAATAATACGTACATCCGAAATAGACGATATGATCTCTCTTTCCATATCATCTCTCAAATTTTTCACTTTGATGTTTTTTTCTAAAACTTGATCTTTCTTTGAAACCATATATCCAAGAGATGCTATAGATAAAATATTTTCGGTTCCAGATCTACGAGATCTCTCCTGGCCTCCTCCATGAATTAAGTTTTGAAAAGGCACACCGCGCTTATGATATAAAACTCCAGTTCCCTTTAGAGAGTAAAACTTATGTGCAGAAAAACTTGCCATATCAATACCAAGTTCTTCTAAATGAATGGGAATCTTTCCTAAAGCTTGCACACAGTCCGAATGAACATATGCACCAACACTATGAGCTAATTTTGATATTTCTGACAGAGGAGAAATAACTCCTGTTTCGTTGTTTGCTAGCATACAACTCACCATAGCTGTTCGATTTGAAATTTTATGTTTTACAAACTCAAGATCAAAAACTCCTTCTTGATTTACAGGAATATAATCGACCTCTGCTCCAAGTGTTTTTAAATATTCAAAAGTTTTTAAAACACTCGGATGCTCAATTGAACTAACAAGATAATGATTTCTTTTATTTGATTTGTGGAACATCCCTTTGATAGCCGTATTATTTGACTCACTCCCGCCAGACGTAAAAATGAGTTCGAGCGGATGTACTCCGAGCAATTCAGCAAGAGATTTTCTTGTTTCTCTCAAAATCGATTTTGGTTCTCTTGAGACCTTGTGAATAGAACTTGGATTTCCCCAATACTGAGCCCACAAGGGAATCTTCTCTAGGACCTCAGGATGGACAGGAGTTGTCGCATTATGATCTAGATATATTAAAGATAAGTTATGATCAAAACGATGGTTCGTTTCTGTATCAGATATATTCATTTTTCTCCCAACAAGACTTAAAGGGTCTTGAGTTCGTAAAAAAGCTTCTTATGAAACTTTGTGTGTTCAACCTTATACCAAAAAAAAGGGAGGTTTTACAACCTCCCTTTCCAATCATGAAGTGGACAGATCCCCTTTGCCGATATTAGATCAACCCCTCCCCATAATTGTATTAAATTTCAATAAGTTAGAGCACCTCCGCATTTAGGTCTGCAAGAAGTTTTTCATAGTAATTGGGAAGTTTTATATCCCCATTTACAAACATTGCGATGGCTTCAGCACCAAGTGAGTAAGCAGCTTTTTCAAGGTCTGTTGCCTCCGCAGGTAACTCTTTCCCTTCTTGAATAAGACCAAATATCTCAATTAGTTTTTCCTCAGTTAACTGAGCCAAGACTCGACTGATCTTTAATGCTGTGATTGAAAAATCCGCTACCTGATTATCAGGTAAAGCATAGTATCGAACACGGGACACATCTACCGTATTGTACTCGCTCACAGGACGATCCAATTCACTTGCTTTTGTTTTAACATCAAACACTGTAAGTATTGAGTCAGACACAGATTGATTGACCTCTGAAGGTATCAGCCTCTTTAAAGTTCGCACACTCTCCTTAGCAAAGGATGTTTGCTTTAAAGGCATTCCGAAATACCGAGCCAAACCTTCAAATAGTGGAACCGAAATCGTATGCTCCTCATTCATTTCGATTGCAACAGACGCAGTTTTTAAAATCTGCCCTTGATCATCAATCATTTCAATATTGTTTCCTTGAGCATCTTTGAAAGCCACATCAGTCGCTCCCACTCCAAGCAAATGACCACCCATGATATTAATCGCACGGTTACCTACATCTGGTAGATCCAAAAAGTTTTGAGTTCCTTGGTCAAATAGAGTAGATCCCAACTCTCGAACCAACAAGTATTCAAGTGCGAGCATTTTATCTATCCAAATACCTTGAACATCAATTTGATCAGCATATGGATTTTCATTTTCAGGATCCTTTTTGGATTGAAAAGATTTTCCTGCTTGAGCTCCTGCTACCAAAATTCCTGGTGGTATTCCATTTGCCTGTGCTAGCTCGTCAATTGCTCGCTGAGATTCACTACTAAAGCAATTTGTTATTTGAGGATTCCAAAAGCGGCCAATTGATTTCAAAGGTAGGACAGCGATCATTTCTTGCGGGTTAAAAACTGTTCCCAATGCACACTGAACATCTGGCTGTACGATAACATCAACTAGAAAGTTACCGCCCAGTACCGCAGCCTGATAAATTTCCGTCAACTGCTCTGACCAGATTGGATTATCCAAAGGAATTCCGTACTGAACCGAAATTCTATCCATAATTTCAAATACAAGTCTTATGTCATAAAAGTTTGATGAAATTCGTCCCAAATAGCCTGGTTCTTGAAGCATTGTAAAGTTCTCTCGACCATCACGAGTATTGAGACGCTTGTAGTTCTCATCATATGCTCGTATGAAATGACTTACAATTTCAACAAGGTTTGTGCCCTCATCAAATCGATTACATGTTGGATTTGCATCCACATGCTCATCTGTACAATAACGGTACTCGACTAAAGAGTGCTGATTTGAAGTCGCTTCAGCTACTACATCTTTAATTGTTCCAGCTACTTTGTAAATATGCTTACCACCCTGTGCATCCACAGCTTCAACTTCGCGTGCATATGCAAACTTTAAAGCAGCAATGTCGTACTTTCCGAGAGTTGGAAGTTCATTCATAGTTCTGTAAGAATATTCCATTACTGATGAATAAGGTATTTCTCGTGTTATTCCCATTCCTTCAAGCTCTTCTTTTGTGTAAAAGTTAGCTTTATCTTCACTTCCAGAAAAATTATGACGTAATCCTAAATTATGTCCCATCTCATGAACTAGAGTTGGAATCCAAACATGGGGTAGAACTTCACGAGTGATCAATTCCTTTTCTGTATCTGAAAGATCTTCCCAAGGCTTTAGATTTTCTGGTAATTTTCCGCGCACACCTGAAGATTCAAATGCAAACCGTGCATTTACAACTTCTTCTGGTGTAGCACTATGGCGTGATAAAACATCAACGCGCTTATCGATGTACCTACCTTCTTTTGAAATCAAAGACTCGGACTCTAATTTTTTGTAAGTCTTCAAGCTTTTAAGAATAGCCTGTACTGTTCCATTACTAACGCGAGATTTTTCTTTTACTTGACTTTTACTATGAGCGATCTTCCGTGATTGACCAACAAGATCTAAATCTTTTTGCAATTGTGCAAACTGTTTAGATACCTTCGCTTTGTCTTTTTGAGAACTTAAATGAGCTAAGCGTTTTCGAATCTCATCTTTTTGCTTTAATGATAATTTTGACTTTGAGATGTCTGATTGGACCACGCTTCTTTCTTCATCTAAAATTTCCTCATAGACTCTTTTGACTATTCCACGAATAGTTCCCAAGTACATAACAGTGCGAGCATTTACGATTTCGCCTGTTCGAGGGTGAGCCACAGAAGGACCGTAGCCAATAATTCTTGCTGCGAGTGGATCTTCGACCAAAACAACCATCGTATTTCTCAGATCGCCAACTTTTGTTTGAGCTGATCCCTGCTCGATTTCGATCTGAAGTCCTGTATTAGCATCCAACAACCCTTGGTTGACATGCTTTATACCCTCTAGAGTAGCTTCCAAAACATAGTCATTCTCTGGCTTATAAAATTCATGGCTCAGAATATACTTAATTGTTTGTCTGTTTGGATTCCAACGATTTAGTAAGACGAGGTCCTTCCCTTCACTCTGAGTTCCATCCACATCAAGTTTATTAATTCTAGTATCAAAAAAACCAAACGTTCCTTCATCTTGAACTTCATAATGCACAGGTCGATACTGCTGGCTTGAAATTTTATCAGCTCTTACCATAGAGTAAACGTATCTCACGTCAAAACTGAGATCTGAGAGAGAAAAGTCTCCTCCAGAAATCAAAGCTCCAATACAGCTCCATGATAAATTTGAAAACACATAGGATTTTTCGACTTCATAGTTAAATACATCTGTTGATACTTCATAATCTACCAGACGAGTAGAAGTCTCTGTATAGCATCCATCATATAAGTTGGACAGTTGCACTGGAAGTTGGTCAATATCCATGATTCGACTTCCAATAAAATCTATCTCTAACAAATTTCTTAGCTTCCAGTCTTTTTTGGTATCTTCTATTTCTTTATTTTGACACTCTCCATATGAATCTCTCTGGCAATCATAGTCTACGTGGCGTACTGGCAGTGACATCACAGATTTTGAGTTTGTAGGATTACCAGTAAATCGGTCATCTAACTCAATCTCTCGCACCTCCATGGCTTTTTCTGTAATCTCAAAAGACACCAATTTTGTTCTTCCCATAAAGTATGGCATTGCATCTATTGCTCGTCGTGAAGAGAGTCCGTAAGACATCACAGCAATTCTCTCGATAGGCTTCTCACTCACCGTCTGCACTCCACCTTGACTCACAACACTTCTGTCGACAAAGACAGATTTATCAATCGTTTTTTTATTTGGAACCTCTTCAAAAGGTTTTTCTTTTGTACATGAGATTCCGAATAGCAACAGTCCTAATAGGACCACATTTTTTTTCATTTCCCTTTCCCCCCCGTTTATTTATCTCTTAACCCCTAATCGTTTTTTAATTTAAAAAGTTTTTGACACACCTCCATAAATCTCTGACGAACGATCATCAAAAGCAGATAAATTCGTCCCTGAATTTCCAGGCCCCCTCACGGCCCCTTGGTTTTGATGTCCTACGTAGATTGAAGTTAGATTTAGAATTTCAAAAGCTAACTCTTGTGCGAACAAAAACGTTTCTCGTGAGTTCGACTTGTAAGTCCACCCACGTGTATAGTCATTAATTAAGCTCAAACTCAGTTTGTTAGTAATAGAGTAATCAATCGCAATACGATTACGTAAGGAGTACTCCACATTCTCCTCACCCGTTCTTTTCACACTAAACTCATGAATATTTTTATTGAGATAAAGTGTATTCGTTATTTTCAGGCTACCAAATTCTGGAATATTAAGAATTAAGCGCGGCCTTAAGGAAACAGTTCCACGATAGGATTCGTCCTCATACTTCTTCTCATCTGTTGGAAGAGTTGCACCGAAAAGCTGTGCAAACTGCAATCGATCTTTAATTAAATTGACGGATGGCAAACTAAGAACGACAGCAGTGTCTGTTAGATGAGTTCTCTCCTCGTCTCTGAATTCTTTAACTACATCTGTTCGAACATCTAATGCGACTCCATTAGAAAATACATAAGTAGGATTCAAAATTAAAGTAAGCGTATCGAACCTGTCAGGATCACTATTTTTTTGAAGATTTGAAGAATATTCTGTACCTAATGTTAGGTTAAGCTTTGTATCCGTATTCTCAACAATTTCATCTTTGGGGAGTTGGAGTGTTGAAGTCTGCGAATCTGCTGCATACAAAGCAGCAGTTAGAAAAATTAAAAACAAAATTTGAACGAGTAAATGTGTGCACAGCTGTTTAAAAAAAACATTGTGCCCCTCCCCCTCATCATTTGTTTTATTAAGCCCTCTCATTTTCCCTCCCCCTCAGAGATCAACACTCCGACTCCCTAACTCTACTAATACAAAAGCGAGGCCAAAGTCTGAGGGCAATTTTGTCTCTAGGGTCAGAGTTTTAAATTTGAGGGTCTAAGTATCTCAAAGTTCTTAGTTTTTTAGAAAAAATACGCCCTATGCTGACGCTTGGAGTGTGTGAATCTCTTTGGAGCTAAGCTAAATATTTTTTATAGATCCAGACTTCAGTAGAGTCAAAATGACTCTGAATGGCAAAAATAGATCTAATCTATTAAAAAGACTTATGAAACATCCGAAAAGAATATTGATGGAAAAGGCTTTTTTAGACCACTTTAAAATCTCAGAAGATGAGCTGCAAAGATATATATCTGAGAACACTCTTGTTTTGCCTTTGATTGAAGTTCTCATTGAAAAAAAACGCATTGAAGAATCAGAGTACTTAGATTGGGCTAAGAATCACTACGGATTGCCCGTCATAAAAGAAGCCTTCTTTGAACAACAGAACCAAGTTCAACAACTCCTCGGACGCTATCGAAATATTTTTCCAAAAAACGTTGTTCCATTTTATGAATGGGATGGAGTTATTTATGTGATGTGCTTAGAGCCCGTTTCATTTGATGCTCCTCAAAAAATTCAATACATACTTGCGCCACTCGCACTCATACATAAATGGCAACCACAGACCTCAGCAGATAAGGCCGAATTAACTCTCACAACACCTACCGCAATATTAACAACTGAAGCGCCGGCCCAAGCAGAAAATCTTGCGCCAGCAGGATTTGATTCCTTGCCTTCATTTACAAGCGCAATTCCAGCCTCTCCAAATGATATTCTCTCTTACGAGGAATCAAAATCTGAAGAACCCGCAACTGAGATTTCCACAGATTCACCGGAAGGATTAAGTTTTCCATCGACTCCGGTAGAGACAAAGCCAGATTATGCAGTGGACACTTCTGTTAAAGCGATTGACCTAGAGAATTTTAAGCAGAACGAAGGTGAAACTAAAATTGTTCAACCTCCTTCTGTAGAAAGCTCTC
>CAUJDY010000010.1 GCA_963169805.1 Bdellovibrionota bacterium
CTACTTTTGGAAATCTCAAAAAATTTTCAATGTTAGTTATGAATACAAGCTTTGAAGCCACTCTCATACAAGGAGATGCAGACTATGCTTTTGCATGTCACGCTCCAGAAACCCCTGAAATTGCACATAAGAAAATAGCACGAGAAAAGTGGATTATTATAACGCCCAAAGAATGGGAAGCTCAATTCAAGCATAAGAGTATGAGTTCTATTATCAGTGAGCTGAAGACCAAACCTTACATAAAACATAGTGATATTAATCTAGATACTTTATTTCCCAAAATAGGTCCTTTATCTGATTCAAACCTAACTCTTAATAATCTAATAGGAATACGGTCAGCCGTAAAATCAGGACTTGGGTGGAGTATTGTCCCAGCCATATTAGCGCGTAGTTATCTTAAAGAAGGGTATCTTTTTGAGATCTACGATGAGTCTTTAATGGATCACAAGCATCTTTGTATCTGGTGGAATAGAAACAGAGACGATCTTAAGGACAATGCAAATAAATTAGCACTACTCCTATCGCAGATATGACCTATGTCCCATATAAAAATACAACACTACTGATTTCTGGCTATTTGTTTAAGATCTAAAAAATCATATCCGTTAGGAAAAATCACAGGATTCATTTTGATGACATCGCCGTTAGTATCAACCTCATCTACATATGCCATTAAGAATGGAGTAGGGTCTAAAAGTCCATACTCTTCTGGTAAACTGAGCGGTATTTCTACGCTAAATGGCTCATTACAATTACGGATTGAGTAGCTGTAGGAAGATGGAGCGTAAGCGATATACTGAGAGAAAGTAAACCAACGGATTCTTATTTTGTTGCTCGGAGAATCACATGCACCTGCATAGCCCTCAAGATGAGTTCCACCACTATACCTTCGAGTATAAGTTGCCTCTAAATTAACAGTAATTGACTCTGTTAAAATATTTTGTCGAGCTTCTCTCGGAAGCGGTAACTGCATAAGCGGCTTTCCAATTTGAGAGGCATCGAGAGATTTATACTTTCCAGCCGCATAACTATTAGTACTTCGAATTATAGTTGTGGGTTGCTGATCTTGAAGAACCTTTAAAACTTGATAAGGATCTAACTGTGGGTTTGCAGCTCTCATTGCAGCTACTGCAGCTGTCACCATTGGTGCTGCCATTGAAGTTCCACTCAGGTATGCATAAGCACCACCTAATACCAATTTTAAACCCATCTGCTCAAGTTGATCTGGTGCAAGGCTCATATACTGCACTGGCATGGTACTTAGTATATGGTGCCCTGGTGCTAATATAGTAAGAGATTGAGGACCGTAGTTGCTAAAAAAAGCAAGGTTCGTGCGTGGCCATCTGTACTTAGCCCAATTTCTTTCAAGCGCACCTACACTTATAACACCCGGATAAGATGCTGGATAAAAATTTATTGCATCAGCTGCGGAATTACCTGCCGCCGCGACGACTGTAACTCCCTTATTCTGGGCATAATCAACCGCATTGGCTAAAATTCGAGAATACGAAGGAGCCCCTAAGCTCATGTTAATAATACGCGGTAGTTGTATTTCTGGATGAGAGTCTGCTGCATAAACAAGGGCATCAACCAAGGCAGTAAGTGGACACCCAATACTAGAGCAAACTTCTATTGGTTGAATTTTTGCGTTCCACAAACTTCCAGATATTCCTTCATTATTATTTGTGCGCGCAGAAATAATTCCTGTCACATGAGTCCCATGATAATGCTTAGGAGAATCGTGCTGAGCCTCCTCTGGTATAAATGAAACAACATCAAACATGTTTTCAGAGTTGAAATCAGGATGCATTACATCCACCCAAGTATCCGCAACAAATACGAGTGCTGAATGTTGTATTGTGGCCATTTGCTGCCACTGTCTTGTAAATCCAGCCTCGCTTAATCCCCACTGCATCGCGAATCCAGGGTCATTAGGTGAACTTGTTTTATTTTCTGATCGTTTTTCTTTTGAAATCTCATGGCCAGAAACAATCTGATACATACTATCTTGTTCTGCAAAAACAATCAGCTTCATGTCTAACAGTTCGCGAATGATTTTTTCGTCTGTTTCTATAATATGAAATGCTTCTAACTTTTTAGCTTTATAGCTTTTTAAATGCTTTAAAGAAAAATATTTTGAAGTGGCCTTTAAATGAAATTCGCCGTCTAGTCTTTTTGATACATGTGTTGGAACTTCAACTATGTAGCGAGCCCCTTCTGCGATCGTTATAAATATGATTGCACAAGCAAAGAATACTATTTTATTCATCCGTTACCCCACGGTTATTAGGGCAATCTATACTAAGTCTGTTTAAATTCGTGATCACAAACATTTTTTTGTAAAAAAGTTAGTAAGATACCGTCTGATTAAGTTTTCCTGTAGATAGAATGAATGTATTTTGAAAAGCGTACCCCTATTTTTACGAGCCTTGGATTTCGTGCAGATGCACTCCCTCAACTGAAACAATTTGTAGATATGCTATGGGACGCCAATACAGAGCTCAATTTAATTAGTCGTAAGATGAGCTTTGAAGAGCTTATTGATAACCATGTTATTGATTGTTTATTAGCTCTCTCTCATTTTCCTCAAAATATCAAAAGAGTTGCAGATTTTGGATCTGGGGGTGGGTTGCCTTCTATAATTTATGCACTTCAATTTCCAGATGTTCAGTTTCAATTATATGAGAAAAGTAATCTCAAACAGCAATATCTCAGACATTGTAAAAAAATAGCTCCAAATATAGAAATTCATGGTCTCATTCCTAATGATTTTGATGGAGTTGATTTGGTTACATCTCGAGCATTTAAACCAATTGATGTCACTTTGGATTTGAGTCGTAAATACGCAAACTCTGGAGGAAAATACTTTTTATTAAAGGGACGACAAGAAAAAATAGACGAAGAGATTTCTCTTTCTAAAAAACAATTCAAGAATATCAACTTTCAAATTATCCCTCTGAAATCACCTGTATTAGATGTAGAGCGTCACCTTGTTATCATTTAAATTTTTACTGGCTCGAATAAGTTTTGCTTTTTAAACTTAAAATTTCGTAGAAATCTTTTCAAATCCACTGCACAGAACATAAAAACAAAATCATAACTTTATCTCTGGAGAAGTCATGAAATCGTTTTTATTTTTATTTGTCTTTTTAATCTCAAATATTTCTTATGCAAATTGTGATAATTATTTCGGAACTCTTGATGCTATTCAAATTTATGAAGCTCAGTACGGAGAGATTGAGGCCGGTCCTGGTGCACATTTTTTAGAGGGCCGTGGGCGACGACAAACAAATGATCCAAGGTTTTTAGAAGAAGGGCCAGGGGATGGACGATTTTACGAAAATAGAGACCCTTACTCAGACTCAATTGATCGAGTACCTGAAAGCTACGAAAATATACCAGGCTACAATGAGCCTGGTAGCGAGACGCAGTTTTAACTTCCGATACAGCGACTGTAGTAACCATTCTTAAATTGTAATCCATAAGAAGAATACATCATAGACACCACTTCTATCACCGTTGCATTACACTCATCAAAGAGCCCAATTATATGGGCCATTTCATGTATTATAAGCTGCCCCATCCAAGCTGAAGAGACTCCTAGGTCCATCACTCCTCTACAGATATGAATCTTTTTGAGCCCTCTAATAACAAAGGCCAGAGTATTACTTCCACACGCTTTATAGTCATAACCAGCTTGAGGCCAGACAACTGGTGTTCCAGGTATTGCTGCGAATACCTTTAGCACAAGCTCATTCTTAAGCTTTTGATATGCTTGTGCAGTTGCAATTCGTGCTGCCTCTTTTCCTGCCGCAACCAAACGGCTATTCATTTTAGGAATAACAACTCTCTGACCTTGTAGACTTGGCGCTACTGGAACGAGCTCTGCATCCTCTTCTGTGTACTCCCTATGCTGAGCATGATTCCCATGTATTAAAACTTCATCTGAAAAACTCTGATTTGCATGTGCAAAATTTAAAAAGCCTATATAGGCTATCAATGATAGTAACACTCTTACCCCCCCTAAATATTTTTAATAACTTTATTAGCGGGTATTTAAGTGTCAATAATAACAATTAAATCAATAACTTAGGCCTATCGCATAAACACGCCCCAACTTGAGAAATTCTTAGGATTTTCCGATACATATGTATGCGGATGATTTCTGTCAGTCTTTTTATTTTATTTCTTTTTACTACCGTTTTATTCCAAAACTGCGGAGGTATAACAGTTAGTCCAACTGGTACAAATGCTTCTGGCAATAATGGAGGCGGAACTGCAACAGACCCATGTGAGGGATTAGATATTGGAGATGAAATTTCTGGTGAAGTCCTCTGTGGCGGCACCTTCCGAAACAATAAATATATGGTTATGCCAGGCGGATGTGCTGATAGTACCAATAATCCAACTTGTCCTGGTGCAACTGACACTGTTGTTAAATCTTGGAATGATGGAAATATTAACTGGTATGACATTCCTGGTATTACAAATGTTGAAACCTATCCTGAAGGAAGTGTAGAGCTCGGGGATGTCGCCACGGCACTCATAGCAGCTATTAGCGATCCTGGGATGGGAGGAATTCACCAAGCGGCAAGCTTTTGTGCAGATATGGTTTATGGTGGTTATGACGACTGGTATTTACCAAGTAAATCAGAACTTACATATTTATTTTGCAATTCGAATCACTCTTCCAACGCAAATGCAGGACGCCCATATGAACAGCCTAATTGTGGAGGAGATTTTGGTTTAAGCACAACACTCGGAGGATTTGCACCTTCACGATATTGGTCCTCAACAGAAACAACTGTTGGCGTTCCCGCAAATCCTGCAGTAAGCGCATGGCACCACGAGTTTAATACCGGAGCACAGCTACAAGCTCAAAAGACCTACGACTACCTCGTCAGGTGCATTCGCAAGTATTAATCTCTATTCTTCTTCGTTTTTCAGTAGTAAACGATAATCCGCAATATCAATATCTTTACGATTTCCAAGATCTAAAAATCCAATATATGGAGATTCTTCAGAGGCTTGTCGAACACCTTGTCTGAGTTCACCCATAAAATCAAAATCAGCACCTCTTACTACACCCACATATTCTGTGGCCTCAGAAACCTCTCGTAATTTTTGTAGAGTAGGTTGTGCGATATCTTCTAAATCACCAAAAATAAAAACAAAGCGGTCCCATTGCTCGCGCGGATAATTGGTTTCTTGAATTTCTTCTACTTTTTTCAAGCCTTCAACATAACTTGTTCCGCCACCTAAATTTATTTTAAAGAACTCTGCTTCCTTTACTTCGTGTGCAACAGTATCAAAAAATACAAATCTATATTGAACGCCTTTGTAGTTGTTACTGATAAGAGCCTTCAAATCAAAAACTAATCTCTTATACACTTGGAAAAAGCTCGCCGTACTACCAGATCCATCAATAACAAATGTTACTACAGCATTGATATTTGGTTTTGGTTTTGGCTTAGATCTTTTTACAACAATATCCCGAGCTGGTTCGATATATGTAAAACCTGTCTCCAATGTATCATCAATATTTCGGGTTGGATCTTTCCCCTTTGAAGACTCTGCTCCAAATCCTTTAGAGAGAACATTATAAAGCGTGTCTTCTTCTAGAATAATTCCATCTCTCATGTTTTGTCGGCTTCGCATTGTTTTCGCTTGTAATTTACTAGGTCCTTTTTTAGGCCTCAAATGCGGAAGCTTAACTCTTTCTCCAATAAATTTTGCGTACAAATCTACAGGAATTTCTATCCAAGTTGGATCTTGTGGCATATCTCCTGGTTTTGGGCCAGGGGATGGTTTATCTCCGGGCTCGCCTGGTTTATCACCCGGCTCTCCTCCACCATTGCCGTTACGAGGTTTTCCTGGTCCCCAAACAATTGTGCCATCTCCTCCTTCAATCGGAGTTACTGTTGAATCACCTCTTTCATCTTTTTCTACAGCTATTCTATTTTCTGTTTTAAAAAAGGCTCCACTCAAAGAAAATGGAAGTATTTCAGAATTATCCTCAAACATTCTTTGGATAAAGCTAGACTCATAAGAAAGCATCGGCGTATCTGGAAGAGCCTTTAAAAATAAGCGATTACCAACTATTCTTAACCCCCCACCTTGTGTCATTGATCTCTCAAGAGACTTCAGAGTTCTTCTTTCTAACATAGCCTTTAGCTCTACAAGAGCTTTAGCTGCGGATGGAGCATGGTCGACCATAGAATTTAATTCTACACTATCAACTACTCGGTCTATCATTTGCTGTGCGATTTCTTTAAATTGAATATTATTTTCGACCAACTCATCAAGCTTAACTGAGTCCTCTAAATAAACATCTAGTAAATAGCGACTAATAATATGGCTATGATACTTCGTTAGCGTCTCATCATAGACTTCGCCATCTTTTTTGGAAGTAGCAATTTCAATATTACTTTCTTCTGAAGCTTTTGGATCTATTTGTCCATTATTAACTCGGTAAACTTTAACTTCCCCATTAGGAGAGACTACAATTCTTGCCCTAAAAGCTACCTCTGTAGCCTGCTGGCGGCCTCTCATTGGTCCCCAGCCAGGAATACCAATATCCGGAGTATCCATCTCCACAATCTTTTTTTCTGCAAGTGTTGCTTCTAAACTCACTGGTTTTTCTAGCAACTGAGCAAAAGTGTAAAGCGTTGGTGCAATGGTTGTTTTATTTAAAGGAATAATTTTTCCTATTTGATCATCCAAGACCAGCTCAACATCTCCAGATCCACTTCTTGTGAAATCATTTAGTTTAAGACGAGGTCTAAAACGAAACTTACTGTACACTGAAGATCTAATGATATGCTCCACAACTCGTTTTGCATCTCTTGTAGATACAATCCACGGAGCCACATCACGCTGTCCTGGAGGAGGAGGCGGGAGTTTATTTGGATCAATTTCGTGTCTCTGAGCACGCCTAGCTATGGCTAAATTGTTTCTTGAGATCCATGTGTCATCTAGCGACGCTCTCAAAAACTCAAAATCATCGACTCTTGTAATAAAGTTTTCTTCTGCGTACTCAATAAACTTCCTATCTTTTTCTACTAATGTTGGAAGTGCTTTGATTTCTGGACGCTCATTGAACTTTTCATAAAGACGCCGCCATCCATTTACACCCAGCCAATAGGGATCTCTTAGTTGTGGATCTGCTTCTGCATTCATAAGCTTCACAGATTTTACCCAGTATTCAAATGAATTGAATTGCTCCATATGCTTGATAAGCAGTTGTTGCATAAACGTCGCCCACCCCTCATTCATCACCTGGGTGTGCACAAGTGCTGTTTGAAACGAAACCAGCTTGACCATCATCTCTGCCATCTGTTTTTTCCATGCAGGCGCATGTGGAGGAATGTTAGCCGCTACCGCCTGAAGAACATTTTCAGTTGCAGCAAGAGGATGTCTCTCTTGTAAGTTTTGTCCTAGCTGTACACGTC
>CAUJDY010000011.1 GCA_963169805.1 Bdellovibrionota bacterium
AGCATTCTTGAACGAAACAGGAGACTTTCTTGCTCTTCAACAAATGGGTAATTGGGCGGATTTAAAAGTAGCCCTTCATTATGGGAAAGTCTTGGGTTCACGAGCTCGAGATGCTGTAGCACGAGCAGAAAAACCAAAACTCACACTGATCAAAAGTGATGTCGTCTAATCTCTTTTTTGTGTGAACCTGGTAACAAACGGTAACAACCGTGATATTCGAAAAATTTTATTAAGTGATTCCAAAATCTTAGATGAGTTTTGGTAGCGGGGGAGGGACTTGAACCCCCGACCCACGGATTATGATTCCGTTGCTCTAACCAGCTGAGCTACCCCGCCAAGGGTGGTTTTTAACCGAAAAGGCAAACTAGAAGATTCACAAAAATTTGTCAACGAAGTCGGGAGTTTATGAGTCTTTTATCCTCTTAAAAACCTAGTATTTATGCACAGCATAATAGCTCAATTTCTTGACTGATGCCTATTCATATAATGCAATGAAATCAAATATTTATAGATCAGGAAGATCTTAAATACACCAAGTGTATGAACCGCCGATCCCAAGGAGGGCTTATGGCTTTATTGAAATGGATTTTAATTCCAGTATTGCTTATTTCTTGCTCAGAGACTCATCAGCGTACTGAAGAGCTCGATGCAAATAAAATAAATAGACTTCAAAATGAACTCCGAGATGCTTTAGTTGTTATAGATACAAATGGACAACCTGTTGCAGATGCATCAGTTTTGATTGGCTACGAAAAGGACAAAGAATTTTCAGGAAATATTCTCACGACAGACGATGCAGGCACTGTGGCGCTTCCAGAAAAGTGGTCAACTCCCCTACCTGTAACCATCTTTAAGGAAGGATACATCAATCTCACTCATTTAGATATTGAACCCAAAGGTCATATTTTTCAGATTAAAAAAACTCCTCAAGCACCCTCTCTCTCAGCTAGTGGAACAGTTCAAAGTTTTACTGATATAAAAAAAGACGGAATGATAGATTTTGGATTAGTCATCCCATCTTTTTCTAGAGAAGGACTGCTCAATTTAGATCTATCTAAAATGATCAGCCCAGAATTAGAAAAAATATCTGTTCTTGGATTCGAGTTTCAAGTTCCATCAAATATCTTTCTACCAAAACAATCTGAAAACTATGGGTTTATTCCATTCACAATTGAGAAAGCTCTCTTTAAAATATTTTTTGATTTTCCAGGAAAATATCCCGTAACAGCCAACAGAGGGCGTTTTGATTTTAAAAAAGTTAGCGATAAACTTAAAAATGGAAAAAGCTATTTTGAAGTCGTCAATGATTTTCAATTCACAGGCGTAGGATTGCACAATTTAGAAATTGAAGATCAAGCAGGGACACCCGTTCAATTACCGTCTGCAACAGCTCTGAGCGCAAAGATCGAACTCAATGCGCCCGTTACACCCTCTCAAAATCGTATGATTTATGGAATTGCAACTCTTCTGGAGCAAAGTTCGTATTCCATTTTAGATATCAAACTCAAAGATAGCACTCGTCAGTTTCTTGCTTTTCCGCAAAATGCGGAGCCCTATATCTTACTCGCAGATTCTGGTTACGAAAAAATCAATGAAGAGGTTGGAAAGATATCTGAGAGCATGAGCACAGCTCTATATAAAGCCGCAGATCTACAGCAAGCTGTACTTTTACAAACGATTGAAAAACCCCAAGCCCTCGTTAATGGTGTAAAGTCACAAACTCCTCATCTTAAACCAGGACTTCTTGCTCACTCAACACGCATTCTATTATCAAATATAGAGGCACAATCAACGGATAGCTTTTATGTTGAAAGAAAGTCGACTCAGTGGGAGATTTACTCCAACAAGTGGATAACAGAAGTTCAACTGCCCAATATTGAAAATCGAGATAAAACTACTTTTAAACGATGGGATGTTATCTACTTTGCAACTCAAGAGGGAGAAACTCATGCGACACATATGGTTCGCAACGCTGTTGATTTTAATTAATGGATGTATGTCATCACCAGATCCTGAGACGTTCAATAGAACAGTCTCAGGTCCCCAATCTAAAAACATTCAAGCGTCTTATGATACCATATGGAAAGCCTCCTTACAGACAATGGGAAAATATCCTCTCAAAACTTATGACCAAGAAATTGGCGTTATTGAAACAGACTACATACGTGGGGATAACGTATGGATACCTCCCTACAAAAAGAAATATATTCCAGGTGGATATCGCTATAAACTCAATTTAAAGTTGATTAAAGTGAAATCCCGTACAGAAAATTACGTTCGCGTAGTGGTTCTCAAACAACCAGAAATTCAACGAGATTTTTTCTCTACTCCAGAAAAGATTCAAACAGATGGATTAGAAGAGCTTTCAATTTTGTATCGAATTGAAAGAGAAGTGGATATTACAAAGCTACTCGCTCGCTATAAAAAATAAATCTATTTTGTAGCGTGTCTTGCAAGTCGCGCCACTTGAGGATCTTTATCATCATAAAAACTTTTAAAGTTCTCTTTATGATTAGATTTGAACTCTATAAGAGTCGCCATAATTTGAGGACGAATCCATAGACTTTGATCTTTACGAAAATTTCTAGGATCTTTTAGAGATTCCCACAAAACGCTTTCGCTCTTTGTATCTTTTAGAATTTTTAATGCGGTTACTGCAGATGCTCTTACAAGCATTGCAGGATCTTTTTGCAAAACAAGACGTGCTTCAATTTTAGCTCTCTCTGGATTAACAGTTACAAGAGTCTTAAGCCCTGCTTCTCTTAAAAACCAATCCTTAGATTTTAAAGCTTTCAGCGCCATATCTTGAGCTTTTTGAGGCTGTTTGAGGATATAATCGTGGTACTTTTTCCATCTTTGATCATGTGGTACTTTTTCTGAAAAGACATCTGCTACCGGTGAAATCGCTGCTTGGACACATAGGTATGAAAACATACTCAATATAAAAAGTTTCTTCATGAGGCCCCTTATTGAGCTTTATTGATAAAGTTCTCAAATTCCGCGATTAATTTTTGCTTACTTTCTTCTTCATTTTCAGGTGCGCTATCGTCCTTAACTTCAGTTTTTGCCAATTCCTCAACTTCAGATAAAAGTTTATTCGTATCTATCTCTTCAACAGCAGGAGCGGCCTCTACAACCGGCGCAGGCTCTGCCACAGGAGGAACTGGAGCTTCAGCTTGAGGAGCAGCAGCTTCCACTGGGTCTGGCGTAGGAGCTGAGGCAGGAGCTGGAGTTTCCGCAGAAGCTCCTCCTCCCCACTCTTTTTGAACCACATTTTCAAACTCTTTTAGAATGTCTGCATCAATGGTAGATGCTGATGCTGGCTGGGCTGGCATCGTTTGCTCAAGAGCTTCCTTTTGCTGCACTATTTTTTCAAACTCATCAACTGCAGCAGGATCTGGCGTTGTGGGCTGAGCTGGCGGAGGAGTTGTTTCAATTTCAGGCTGAACGCTAACTACATCCCCTGGGTTCAACTGGCTCAAATCTGGTGCTGGAGTTTGTTCTGGCGCTACAGTAGCCACCGGTTCTGCCGTAGGAGCACTTGTTACAGTGGCCCCACCTGCTCGTAACTTCTCAAGTTCATCTTTGAGTTTAGTATTTTCATTTTTATAAAAAGATAAATTTGCAATATCTTCTTCGATAATTTCGTATTCCGTTAGTTTATCTGTAAGCTCCTTGAGTTTATTCTCCAGTTCAGACGTATCAGCTGCTGGAGCTTGGGCGCTCGTTTTTTGCTGTAAATTTGCAATTTCAGCTTTTAAATCTGCAATCACCTTTTCTTTTTCAGAGAGTGCTTTATCGAGCTCTGCTTTTTGTTCAGGAGATACAGCCGCTGCGGCCGCAGGTGCTGCTGCTGCGGCATCTGCGCCTGGTGCCGCCGGTTTTGAAGGATCTAATGTGAGAGCTCCTTTTTCATCAGCTCCAACCAAGTCATCTAAATTATCAAGATCATCTAGAGGGCTGGCTTCAACAGGCATTTGAGCTGCAGTCTCTTTAGCTACAGTATTAGCATCTGCGGTTGCTGAAGCAGTGGATCTCTTAGCTTTACTTTTTTCAACATACACAGTTTGAACCTGCGCCGGTGCATCTTCTTTGAAAGATCGCAAAATAAGAAAGATCAAAAGCAGAAACAAAACACCAAACAATGTTTGTATTATGCCTACGTTGTGATTTATTAAAAATTCAAGAGTTGAGTGCACCATTCCTTTAAGTTTAAAGCCATGCCTAGGATCGTCAAGAAACACTCCTTAAATACTTGAAAAGCCTAGGCCTTTGTCGGACTCACTGACTATCCTTTAGACCTCAATTGAGCCTATTTTATCATCACACATGTTACGGCGCATAAACCCTCGAAAACTCTATTGATCCTCCCAATGGACTGAGTACATTGGGACCACTAAATAACAGGCGAGGATGACTATGCTAAATGAGCTCAATTCTGAAATTGTTCAAACTGGAAAAACAATATTCCAGCAAATGGAAAATGAAACTCAAAGTATCTTCAATAAAGACTGGTGGTATGGGCGTATTATGGATTGGTCCATGCAAAACGAAGACTTCAAAGTTAAAATGTTTCGTTTTGTAGACGTTTTGCCCTATCTCAACTCAAGCCAAGAAGTGACCAAACACCTCAAAGAATACTTTTCAGATGAAAATGGTGATATGCCAAAAATTTTTGGATTTGGTTTAGGTCTTGGATCTTTAGCGCCGGGCTTAATGTCTTCTGCAATCAAAAAAAATGTAACTGAAATGGCTAAGATGTTCATCACGGGAGAAAATGCCCAAGATGCCCTTAGTGTTCTCAAAGACGCACGAAAAAACAAACTCGGATTCACCGTGGATATTTTAGGGGAAGCTTGTCTTTCAGAAAAAGAGTCTCAAGCCTACCAACAAAAGTATATGGATTTAATTAAGTGGCTTGCTCAAGACTCTCTTTCTTGGGAGCACGATATTCAATTAGACGAAGATCAGTGGGGGAAAATTCCAAAAGTTAACGTTTCTGTTAAATTAAGTTCTTTGTACTCCCAAATTAAATCGACTGCTTGGGATGAATCCGTTTCAATTTTATGCGAACGCCTCACTCCAATATTCAAACTAGCAAAAGACAATAATGTTTTTATTAACTTGGATATGGAAAACTACGATCTCAAAAATATGACCATCGAAGTTTTCAAAAGAATGCTTCAAAACCCAGAGTTTGCTGCATATCCACACTGGGGACTTGTAATTCAAGCCTACCTACGAGATTCTTACCAAGACATTCAGGGACTAATTGATTTTTCAAAAAAACGCGGAGTCCCTTTTACAATACGTCTCGTAAAAGGTGCGTACTGGGACTATGAAACCATTATTGCTCAACAGAGAGATTGGCCATTTCCGGTTTATACAAACAAAAAAGAATCTGACGCCAATTATGAAAATTGCGCAGAACTGATGCTGACTAACCATAAATATGTAAAAACAGCTTTAGGCTCCCATAATGTGCGTTCTATTTCTGCAGCTATGGTGATGGCAAAAAAACTGGGGCTTTCAAAAAATAGTTTTGAAATTCAAATGCTCTATGGAATGGCAGAGCCAATCAAAAAATCTCTTGCAAAGATGGGTTACCGCATTCGCGAGTACGCACCCGTGGGAGAACTTATTCCTGGTATGGCCTATCTTGTTCGTCGACTTTTAGAAAACACATCTAATGAATCTTTTTTAAGATCCAAATTTGCCGAAAATGTTTCTTTGGATCATCTTTTGGCATCACCTCATGAAAATTTAGAGAAAACTCTGACATTTAAAGAGAAAAGAGATGTTTTTTACAACGAACCTCTTCTTGATTTTACAAAAAAAGACATTCGAGACAAAGTTCAATCTCAAATAGATAAACTTAGAAAATCACAGCAAAAGTATTCTTTGTTTATCGATGGAAAAGAAATTAAAACAGGCCAAACTCTGAAAAGCGTCAACCCATCACATCCCCAAGAAATCGTAGGTGAAGTTCAACTGGCTTCAACAAAAGAAGCCGAATTGGCAGTAACGTCTGCCGCTCGAGCATTTAAAAATTGGTCAAAAGTAGACTATAAAAAGAGAGCAGAACTTGTAGATAAACTTGCAGATTTAATACTCAAAAATCGTATTGAGTTGACCGCTCTTGAAGTACTCGAAGTTGGAAAGCCTTGGGTTGAAGCAGATGGTGATATTACTGAGGCTATTGATTTTTGCAGATACTATGCACGCCACATGAGAACTCTTGGAAAAGGTCAGCGTGTTGGTCACGCACCTGGCGAGCACAGTCATTACCACTACCAACCACGAGGTGTTTGTCTTGTCATTGCACCTTGGAATTTTCCACTTGCGATTCTGACAGGCATGGTTGCAGCGGCACTCGTAACCGGAAATACAGTTGTCATGAAGCCCGCAGAACAAAGCTCAATCATTGGTGGAAAACTTATGGACTTGATCTTAGAGGCTGGCTTTCCAAAAGATGTAGTACATTTTATTCCAGGTATTGGCGAAGACATCGGGCCACACCTTGTGAGTCATCCTCTCATCGATCTTATCGCTTTCACAGGATCGAAAGCCGTTGGACTTGAAATTTTGAACAAATCATCTCATGTGCTCCCAAAGCAAAAAAACGTCAAAAGATGCATCATTGAAATGGGCGGAAAAAATGCAATGATTATCGACTCCGATGCAGACCTTGATGAGGCCGTTAGCTCTGTTATTTATTCTGCATTTGGATTTGCCGGACAAAAATGCTCAGCTTGCTCGCGGGTTATAGTTCTCAATGACGTCTACGACAGATTTGTGGAACGCCTAGCGGAGGCAGCTTCAAGTATCAAAGTGAATTACTGTGAAAATGGAAACACGTATTTAGGACCTGTAATTGATGAAGAGGCTCAAAGACGTATTTTAAGAGCAATCGATGAAGGAAAAAAAGTACACAAAGTCATTTATGAAGGAAAAGTTCCAGTAGAAGGATATTTTGTACCTCCTACAATTTTTGTAGATGTGGATCCACAATCAGATCTTGCGCAAAAAGAATTTTTTGGCCCCGTACTTGCTGTCATTCGAGCTCGAGATATTGATCATGCACTTGAAATTGCCAACGGAGTAGAATACGGCCTCACAGGAGGATTGTTTTCAAGAAGCCCAGCCAACATTGAAAAAATTAAGTCTGAAATGGAAGTTGGAAATCTGTATATCAATCGTTCGATTACTGGAGCTATGGTTGATAGACACCCTTTTGGTGGATTTAAAATGTCTGGATTAGGAAGTAAAACGGGAGGGCCAGATTATTTGACTCAATTTACTGAGCCTCGCGTAATTACAGAAAATACCATGAGACGTGGATTCGCCCCTATAGAAGAGTCTTAATAAAACGCTAAAACCAAAAGGCGCCTGCCGACATTTTTGTATAAACAGAGGGAAAAACAAGTTTTTACAAAAAGT
>CAUJDY010000012.1 GCA_963169805.1 Bdellovibrionota bacterium
CATGATGGATCTTGAAGTTGGTTACACAATGAAAGACATGATGAACCTTAGAATTGCTGCTCTTTATCACTCAGATTCAGGTGATAGCAATACTGCAACAGGTGACAACGAAACTTACGATCCATTCTTCTACGAAAAGCATGACAATGCAGGGATGATGGATATCGTTGGTTGGGGTAACAGCACTTACATTAAGTTAGGCGTTGCTCTTGAGCCAGCTGAGATGGTAACTGCAGGTCTTGACTACTACATGTTCTCTAAAACAGAAGAAAATGACAGTGTTTATGGAACAGACGGTTCAGGTCTTGGAACAGCATACACTACAGGCGCTGATGACGATGTAGGTTCTGAAATCGACCTTTGGGTTAAAAAGACACTTTCAAACGGAACTCAAACTTGGGCACGTTATGGAATGTTCAAAGCTGGAGATGCTTTCGGAGCTAGCCCAGAAGACATCAACGATTTCCAAATCGGAGCTACATTTAAGTTTTAATTATTAAACTTAAGTAGAGCTTGTCTCTTGAAAAGCCAGGTCTTAGGCCTGGCTTTTTTTATTTGAGAAACAAATTGGATACACTTTTATTTTTACTTAAAAGTCTCTCCTCAATAGGTTACAATAAAGGCATGAAATATTTTGGATGTTTGCTTTGTGTTTTATTTTGTGGAATAGGTCTTGCTGCTAAATCAAAAATATCCCTCAATCCGATAGTATCTTCTGAATTATCTCAGTTGCTAGATTCAACAAACTTACTTCATCAATATTTATTTGAAAAAAAAGAGCCTCAGGTGAAGTCGCAAATTAATCAAATTAATAGCCGTGTACAAAAAATAATGGCTGTAGCTAAAGTGGAAGAGCAAAAAGGTCCGCACTTAAATCGTATTCTTATGACGATCCAAAAAGAATTCAATTTAGCTCAGAGCGTGAGTGGAGAGGATCGCGTGAGATTCCTGCAGAACGCCTACAGACAACTTGTAACGCTTTATCAGAGTTATGAGGTTGATAAAAAATTTGCTGTGTTTTTCTGTAAAACAGATCGTAGTGTTTGGTTACAAAATGATAATAAACCAAAAAATCCATTTCAGCCAGATTCTAATTGCGGAAGAAAAGTTCAATAATGGATGATTTCTTAAGAAACTCTCCTCGTTGGATGATCGTTGGGGGGTCCCTTGCTCTGGCTCTTGTTTTACTTCTTATTTTTAACCCACCATACTCAGCTTGTGACTCCCAGTTTGAGGCTTTTAAGAATAGCCAAACCCCTTTTTTGTATTTAGACCCAGCAAAGAAGTTCATGACAGAAACCGAATACCAAAAGGCATCCCAAATATGTGAAGAAAGAAATTTGCCTGGATCGTGTTTTCAGTATTTCGAAGGGCTGCGATTAATGATGAGGGCTATAGAAACTGTTAGTTTTGAATGCCAGCCAACAGTTTTGGAAAAATCAGAGGTTAAGAAAACTTTTTTTGACTCACTTGTATTTATTGCTCGTCTTGCATGGGGAGTTGTTCCTCCGCAGAGCTATTTAGATAAAACAGGGTGGCTTGATAGTGTCCACTTGAGCACATTCTGTGAGATTCAGTCCAAGTTGCTAGAGCACATCCCAGGAGATGAGTGGGCCCAGGCGCGAGAACAGGCATTACAGGCGCTCCCAGGAGCTGCACAGTTAGACCGGAAGGAAGCTTGGAATCGATCTTTATTTTCTTTAAAATGCCCCTAAAAACTGATTTAATGCGTTCATGGTTACTCAAAAAATAAAAGATCTCTTATTGCTCATAGGTCTGCAGGTCATAACAGTTCCTCTTGTGATTTTATCTTTTAAGGTATTTGAACCTATAAAGCTTGCTGCAGTAGTTGCTGCAAGTATTTTTATTTTGGTTGGCTTTACTATGATTCGTCTCACTCGCAAGTGGGAAGAGTATCGTACGCATCTTTGCTATTGGTGTATTCGAATTCATGTGTTTATTTTTGCAATCCCAATGCTAGCTGGACGTTTAATTTTTTGGGATCGAGAGTTTGATGATATTGTTTATTTCGCATTTCCTGGACCTGTATTTCACAAGATGTCTGAGCGCTTTTACGTGATTATGTTTATCTGTACTTTGATCGACCTTGGATTTGCTTTTTATAAATCCCGCCAAAAATAGACTGCTATTTTGTTGCAAAGCCTGTTTTAAGTGTCCCATTATGAGATTTAGAGCTATTTGAACGCCTCCATTAACTGACTAACCTGACAGCTACTGTCTAATCCATAGACCCCCAAAACGTATTAAAAGGGGATTCAGGCGGCATAGAAATAGCAAAAATACACTCTAGGGGGTCAAGATGGATTTCAAATTGACTAAAGGCCAGAGTTCGAAAAATAAGGATAATGAAAACAACGATAATAAAGTGATAAGATTGAATACAAGGCTGACTCGAAGGATGCAAATGAGACGCGAATTGGATCAAAAAAAAGGTGCAACAATTGCTTCAGTGTTATCGCTGGTAGCTCTTGTTACTATTTTGAATCAAAATTTGATCTCTAAAAATCAGTCTGAAAATCGTTCCCGCCAAATAGCATCTGCAGAAAATGAGGGAAAGATTAAATCCTGGAAAGAGGATCTATTAAAAGATCTCTCTGACAAAAAGAATCGTAATATTGCGAGCTATGGTGAAGCCCCTACGGCACTTGAGCAACTCCGTATGGGAGCGCTTGAGGGTAAGTATTCTTTTTCTGTAAAAGATAGTTTAGTAGAAGTAGTAAAATTTATCGAAACTCCAGACGGAGACAGGCCAAAAAGCTTCAGAGATTTCACATCTTTTGTATCAGAGCATAAAAAAGCTTTTAACGATAAAATTGATAGAGTTGTTGAAGTCGGCGAGAAGTCTGATGATGTTCAAAAAACTTTCACATACGAAACGTACACAGAGGCTAATGAGCCTGCAGGTAAGATCTTGGTCGTATCTGATCTCTCAAACAGGCTTCTGGAAATCAAGTATCTCAAAAACTAGAGTTATAAATTTAATAAACTCATCTAAAGTCGAGCATTCTTTTTCAAATAATTTGCGCATCCTTTGCCGATAAGAAAGGATGCGCGAAAAGCATATTCGAGTTAGACAATTAGATAACAAAACCGCTGAAGTGAAGGTTCATATTCGTCCCACGTATATTTGGGATCGTATGGCGGCATTTGTAATTGACTGTATTGCGGTGTTTTGGATCGCGGATCTTTGTTCTGCTCCCATAAAAAAACAATTCGATCACTCCCTCTTGCTTGAAAACGATGGGGCAATGTCAGTTCAAATAATACTTATCTGTATTATTTATGCTTTGGTATTTGTCGCTTATCATACCTTTGCTGTTTACTTATTTAAACAGACAATAGGAAAAAAAGTTTTTGGAATTCAGGTTAGAAGCATCTGGGAGGGACGTCACCTCAGCTTGTATACGAGCTTCATAAGATCGATGCTTCAATTGCTCTCAATAGGCCTACTCCTGTTTCCATTTTTAGCTCTCTTTTATGATAAACAAAGAAGAGTTTTACACGAAAAAATAACAGAAACATATACATATCCGAGTCGTAACACATCTCCTGCGCCAACGCGTGGAGAGCTGCTCTGGATCCATGTGATTTATGCAGTCGTGTTTGCGCATGTAGCGCTGATAGGTCTTTTTCAATATCAATCCCTCAAAGAGAAATACTCAACAGTCAGTGAGCTCATCACACATACAGATTATTTATGCGAAGAGGTAACAGAGGCGCGAGATATTTGGAGTCGTGTGGAGGACTCGCGATTAGATGTAGCTCTTTCGTTATACAATGCAAATATTATCGATGAGGAATGTTTAGGTTTAGAAGCGCAAAGAGCAATCAGTTTTGAAGAAGAATTAGATAAAGCCTACTTAGCAATGGGACTTATCCACCAAGGGTATGCAGAATTATCTGCAAGCTATATAAATAAGGTTTGTGAATACAATACGATGGGCGAAAGTTGTATGCTGATACAACTTCTTGAAGCATTCAGTTTGAGAAATTATGAGCTTTCAAATCAAATTTTAACCAAATGGAACAAAGAAATGTCTACCTACGCAAATCTCATTGCTATGAGACAATTTTTCTTTGAGAAAAAATTTAAGCAAGCATCAGAAAAAATTGAAGAATTATGGGATATAGAGCCACTCAATAAATATCTAAGTCTTTACAGAACATTGGTTCACTATGAATTAAAGAATTATGAGAAAGCGCAAGAGGCTTTTGTATTGACATATCCAGGATTGGATTTTGACCAACAGAAAATACTCTCAGCAATTGTTTGTGAGAAAGAAACAGAAAATTCATGCCAGTACTTACCTTCACAAAGCTGTAAAAAATTAGAGGAAAATATTGTGAGTTCTGAGCTTGGGGAGCTAACGGAAAAAGAATTTGTTTCGTATTTAAAATATGCATCTTGCCCAGGCATTGAAATGAAAGATGCCATAGAAATTTTGAGTTCAAAAGTAGAAACATCAGAGCAAGTTGCACTCATTGGAGCTTTTCGTGCAGAACAGCAGGGACGTTATGAGGTGGAAAAAGAGTTATTAGAACAAGTGCTTTCAGATGGAGATGAGGACTCTGATATTACATTGCAGGCGCGACTCATGTTAATGAAGAGAACCTACGATGTAGAGAAATTAAAAGAATATTTAAAGTCTTGGGAATCACTTAGTACATTTCATCCACATTATTTTACGCTGGGAATGGGGCTTTTTAATCAATTCTTAGCTATTAAAAATACAGATTTGGCAATGCAAGTGGGGCAATTTTTAGAGCTCAGCTATCAAGATCATCCAGAAGTAAAGATGGCAAATCTGAAGTTATTTAATTTGCAGAAAAATAATTTGACTGAAGAAAAAATGGAAATACGTTTACCTGCCTCTGAGACACAAAAAACTCAGGGGGACGAGTGATTCTACCAATATTTCTATGGCTTCCATCTATGAGGCAAATCATAACTTGGCTTTTGGTTATTTTGAATATTGCATTTTATATTCATTTCTCAAAAGATCAGGAGATTTATAATAAAAAAATAAATCTCGTTTATGACGATGATGTTTATATTCGTTTGCAAGGTCAGTTGTTTTCACAAATTATTGACCGTAACCCGAATGAATCAAATGCAATTTTAGATCATTTAGCTTCTTCTGCTGTTAAAGGGAATACGACAAGTCAAATGAGCCTTGGGCGTCTTGCTTTGCGAAGTCCTCTCTTTAGAAAATACGCGGAGGAATTTAAATTTTCTGGGGATGAGGTTCAATATAATTATTGGAAAAAAAATTATAGCGAACTGATTTCTTTGCAAAAACAAGATCCGTCATTTTGGATGGGAGTTAGTTCAATTGGAAGTTCGTGGAAGTCTTGGGTGAGTTATCAGTATGTGCATGGTGGTTTTTGGCATTTGGTTTCAAACTTGTGGTTTTTGCTTATTTTTGGATACTTTTTAGAGAGATTACTAGGTTCATTTTTGTTTTTGATGCTCTATACTTTCTCTGGAGTTTTTGCGGCTGTGATTTTTCAATCTCTATCAGGATTATCTGTAGCTCCTTTAGTGGGTGCAAGTGGTTCTATTTTTGGAATTATGAGTTTTGTTTTAACTCTTTATTGGAATAAAAATATACGCTGTTTTTATTGGATACTTCCTGTTCAGGGGTACTATGGTATTAAAAAAATTCCTTCAAAGTTTGTGTACTTGATGTGGATTGTTTCTGGGTTAGCTGGATATTTGAGTACAATGGAAGAATTTGGTGGTATCGCCCATGCTGCACATGTGGGGGGATTTATTTTTGGGATATCATCTGCCTTCGCATTTATCGGCTATAAAAAATATAAAAAGCAAACAAAGGCGCCTGCCGACATTTTTGTTTTAACAGCGGTATTAGCAGGGTATAACAAAA
>CAUJDY010000013.1 GCA_963169805.1 Bdellovibrionota bacterium
ATCGGACAAAGTAGATGCACTCAGAGAGCTAGTGTAACATATGGATCAGAGCTTAATTCGTAACTTCTCGATCATCGCTCACATTGATCATGGTAAGTCGACGCTTGCTGATGCACTCCTTCGCTATACAGGTGCTCTCTCAGATAGAGAGATGAAAAATCAGTTTCTCGATAACATGGATCTAGAGCGAGAACGCGGAATTACTATTAAAGCTCAAACCGTTCGCCTGAACTACACTGCAAAAGACGGTAAAACCTACGAATTAAATTTGATTGATACTCCAGGGCACGTCGATTTTAACTACGAAGTTTCAAGATCTCTTGCTGCCTGTGAAGGGGCAATTCTGGTTGTCGATGCTGCACAAGGTGTGGAAGCTCAAACCCTAGCAAATGTCTATTTAGCAATAGATAATAATTTAGAAATTGTTCCAGTTCTGAACAAAATTGATCTTCCGTCTGCAGATCCAGAGGGCGTAAAAAAACAAATTGAAGATGCGGTGGGAATTGATGCTACGGATGCGATTCATGCCTCTGCAAAAGAGATGATTGGTATTCAAGATATTCTTGAAGCTGTTGTAGCTAAGATACCTCCTCCAAAAGGAAAGCAAGAAAGCGCTCCTCGTGCACTAATATTTGACTCTTGGTTTGATTCATATCAAGGGGTTGTTATTCTTTGTCGGCTTGTTGATGGTTCCTTTAAAAAAGGAGATCGTATTAAGTTTATGGCAACAGATAAGGACTATGAAATCCTCAAGGTTGGAGCTTTCTGTCCTTTTTCAAAAGAACTTCCGGCGCTTCACCCTGGTGAAGTGGGCTTTATTATTTGTGGAATTAAGGATATTAGAGATGTCAAAGTAGGTGACACCATAACACACCTCAAGCCGGCGGCTACAGAGGCGTTGGCGGGTTTTAAAATTGTTAAGCCCATGGTTTTTTCGGGAATATTTCCAATTGATTCGACTGATTATGATAAGCTAAGAGATTCTCTTGAGAAGCTTTGTTTGAATGATTCCTCTTTAACGTATGAGCCGGAGACTTCGACAGCTCTTGGGTTAGGATTTCGTTGTGGATTTCTGGGGCTTTTGCATATGGAAATCATACAAGAAAGACTTGAGCGTGAGTTTAATTTGAATCTTATTACAACTGCTCCAAGCGTGGTATATCAAGTCCACACAACAGATGGTAAGATGATTCGCGTAGAAAATCCATCAAGTCTTCCAGAAGAATCAAGGATTGTAAAAATAGAAGAACCGTTTATTAAAGCATCTCTACATACTCCCAAAGAATATGTCGGGAGTATTTTAAAGCTCTGTGAGGATAAACGTGGAATTCAGCAAAAAATGGAATTCATAACAGAGCAAAAAGTCATTATTGAATATCTCCTACCTCTTAACGAAATGGTTATGGATTTCTATGATCGTTTAAAGTCAATTTCCAAAGGGTATGCCTCCATGGATTATGATTTTTATGGTTATGAGGAATCAGATCTCGCAAAAATGGATATTCTTCTGAACGGAGATCCTGTTGATGCTTTATCTTTAATTGTACATCGGTCAAAAGCTCAGAATCGTGGTCGTGCCTTGTGTGCAAAAATGAAAGAAGTAATTGATCGCCAACAATTCCAAATTGCAATTCAAGCTGCTATTGGTTCGAAAATTCTAGCCAGAGAAACAATTGGTGCGCTTAGAAAAGATGTTACGGCGAAATGTTATGGTGGTGATATCTCTAGAAAAAGAAAACTTCTAGAGAAGCAAAAAGAGGGTAAAAAGAGAATGAAGCAAATAGGCGCTGTGGATGTTCCTCAGGAAGCTTTTTTAGCAATTCTAAAAGTAGATGAGTGAGTGGTATGGCTGTTGTGAAAGCTCCTCCCGCTTACATCACAGATTCCAATTTTTATAAAACTCTCCAAAGTCGTGCTCATCCGAGAGATTTTGAAATCATTAAAAAAGTGTTAAGGACTTTTGAATACGATTTGGCTCCAACGTACGGTTTTTTTAGCGCGAGTGACTTTGAGAATATTTCAAGGAAGGCGGCATCGTTATTTCTGAGTGAGCTTATTTCAATCGGACCAGAAGCTCTTTCTTCAGAGGATATTCATCATATTTGGGGTAAAGTTCAGCAAGATTTTATGAAGAATTATTGGGGTTTTAAAAAAAATCAGGCATGTCCTCAGGATTACAGAGAGCCATTCGTCTATACTTTTGAAGAGATTCAAAATTTACCTCAAAAACCTATTCCCAAAGTGAACTATACAGATGCATTTTTCTATATTTGGTCCGTGATACAGTCGTTAGTGATTACGAAGTGCCTTATATTGATTTTTGGAAATGAACTGGCTAAAGATGACACGCTTCAAAATAGATTTATATTTGGCCTTGTAATTTTATTCTCATTTGGTTCATTGTTTCTTTTTGCATGGATTCGTAGAAAAAAGAAGTACTACTGATACAGCTTGATATTCACCGGTTTCTTAAGTTTAATAGGAAACAACAACGAGGCAAACATGGCTCTTTTTGGTTCAAAAGATCAGGTAGACAAAGTTAATTCCGGCAATAAAAAGGGGACGTGGTCTGATGGTATCGGGTCACTTTTGTTAGCAATTGGAGTCGCGCTTTTTATCCGATGGGCACTGATAGAAGCCTACGTTATTCCATCAGGAAGTATGTTGCCTTCTTTGCTTATACACGATCATATTTTTGTGAATAAATTTGTATATGGTTTGAGAGTACCTTTTAGTAAGCAGTGGCTTGTTAAATTTAAACAGCCTCAACGCGGTGAAGTTTTGGTTTTTAGGTATCCGCAAGATGAAAGCACGTTTTACATTAAAAGGATCATTGGAGTTCCAGGAGACGTTATTCGCTACGAAGACGGTAATCTCTACGTAAATGACCAAAAAATAGAAAAGAAAGCACCTTCAGAAGAATTAGAAAACTCTATGAAATGGGTGACGGATATTCCAGGTGGCACAGAAGACTATGTGCATTTTGTTGAAATGTTAGGGGAGCACCCGCATTCAACGCTTTTAAGACGTGGGTTTTACCATATGAATGTAGGGCCTATAACTGTTGAGCCAGAGACACTTTTTGTAATGGGTGATAATAGAGATAATTCGTCAGACAGTCGTGTCTGGGGACCTGTTCCAATGGAGAATATTATAGGGCGCGCTATGTTTGTTTGGCTATCTTGTAACGAAACTCTGCCAGTGTTGACTTTCTTGTGTAACCCATTGGAAGTACGTGGCGAGAGATTTTTCCATTCTATTCACTAAATGACACGCCCAACGGTCCGATCCAGAAAATTGTACCGCAGCTACATTGAAGCCTTTGTATTTGCTATTTTTTTAGGCTTATTAATACGTGTTTTTGTTCTGACTCCATATAAAATTCCATCTTCCGCAATGATTCCAACGCTTTTACCGGGAGATTATGTCTTCGTATACAAATTGCCATTTGGAATTAAGTTTCCTGGGCTAGACAAAATTGGCCAAATTCAAAATCTTGAACGTGGAGATGTGATCCTTTTTTCTTATCCTAAGTCCCCGGATACTCGATTTATAAAAAGAGTTGTCGCTATTCCTGGGGATACAATTCAAATTCAAGGACAATCTCTTTTTGTTAATGGGCAATCTGTAGAAAGGTTGCCAATAGAGTCTACTGTCTTAAGTGAATTTCGCTCAAAAGAAACGCTCGAGTTCTTTGCAGAAAAGGTAAACGGTAAGTCCTATGTTGTGAGCTATTCAAAGCAAGCTGCAAAAAGCGATTTTGGGCCCGTAGTTGTTCCGCAAGGAGAGGTTTTTCTTATTGGAGACAATCGTGATGGAAGTGACGACTCGCGATATTGGGGAACAGTTCCATTTGATTATTTGCATGGACGGGTTTGGTTTGTTTGGTTTTCATTTGATTTAGATCGAGCTGAATTAAGATGGGACCGTTTTTTTAAATCTATTGACTGAACCCAGGTTTCGCGATTTAAATTCTTTTTAATGTCTTTTTTTAACCGACATTTCTTAGATTTCTCTCACCTTACCAAAGATGATATCTATTTTCTTTTTAACAAAGCAGAAAACTTTGCAGGTCCCAAGGCGCTCGAGGCAGGTTCTTTGAAAAAATCTGTAGGCCTGTTGTTTTTGGAAGCATCAACTCGCACAATCTGTAGCTTCGAACTCGCTGCTCAAGACTGCGGATATATTCCTCTCAAGTTTGATGTCGAATCAAGTAGTCTTAAAAAGGGAGAATCAATTTTAGATACTCTCCTTACGCTAAAAGCTATGGATGTGAGTGCCTTTGTTGTAAGGCATGGTTTAAATATTTCTCTTAGAGAACTTTCTAAAAGCATCTCCATACCTATGATCAATGCAGGAGAAGGCGTGAGTGGACATCCAACTCAAGCTCTTTTAGACTCCTTTACAATTTTAAAAAATAAAAAACAAATTCAGGGCGAGAAGGTTTTGATTATAGGTGATGTAAAGTATTCTCGTGTTGCTCAATCAAATCTAGATTTACTAACAATGTTGGGCGCAGAAGTAGCTTACTGTGGACCAGAAGCTTTATTGCCAAATAATTCGCAGAAACGTTTTAAAACACTTGAAGAAGGTATGGCATGGGCGTCTGTTTTGATGGCTTTGAGGCCTCAGCTAGAGAGGCACACTGGGCCAATTTTTGAAGAAATAAAAAAAGATTTTGTCAAAAAATATAGTTTAAACAAAGACAGGCTCAGTCGTTGGAAGCCAGATGGGCTTATATTGCATCCAGGCCCATTTATTCGAGAACAAGAAATCACATCAGATGTGCTGCAAGATTCGCGATGCAAAATATGGGAACAAGTTAATAATGGAAGATTGATTCGTCGGGCATTACTTGCTTTGATTTTAGGAGATTTATGAAAAAAGGATTTATTGTTCTCGAATCTGGAGAAACATTCGAAGGAGTCTGGGTTGGCGGTGAAAACCGTGCAGGAGAGGTTGTCTTTAATACCTCTCATTCTGGATTTGAAGAAATGGCAACAGATCCTTCCTATTTTAAACAAATCTTGGTGTGCACAGCCTCTCAGCAAGGAAATTATGGTGCTCATAGAGAGTTTTGGGAATCTAAGAAGATTCATATTGAAGGCTTTGTATGTCTAGAGATTCAAAATACAGACCGTGAACATACATGGATTCAAACGCTTCTTAATCAAAAAACACCCATTTTACATCAGATTGATACTCGTAAACTGACTCTTGTTTTAAGACAAAAAGGAACACCATGGGGGGCGTTAGTCCAAGCGCAGGATTCCGAACACGCAAAAAAAATTGCAGAGGATTTAATACGGAAGGCTAAAGATGTTGATTCTGACTGGCCATTTCTTGTATCTGTTGCAAAGCCAGAGGTACGAAAAGGAAGTATGTCTGGCGGATTGAAACTGGCATTGATTGACTACGGAGTAAAAGAAAACATTATAAGAGAGCTTCTACCGTATGTGAGTGAAATTACAATATATCCAAGTAGAACTAGTAGTGAAGATGTTTTAAAAAACAATCCGGACGCAATTATCTTGTCAAATGGCCCTGGAGATCCTGCTGAGGTTAAAGAGAGTGTTCAAACTATACAAAGATGTTTAGGTAAAAAGCCTATTTTTGGAATTTGTATGGGACATCAACTTCTAGCTTTAGCTCTGGGAGCAAAAACTTACAGACTCAAATTTGGGCATCGCGGAGCAAATCATCCTATTCAAGATAAAATCTCGAAATCCATTTATATGACAAGCCAGAACCATGGTTATGCAGTAGATGCAAAAACTTTACCGTTGGACATAGAAGTAACACACACAAATCTGTACGATATGACCGTTGCTGGAATTAAAAGCCCTAAGTACAACGCGATGAGCGTACAGTTTCACCCAGAAAATTCGCCAGGACCACGAGATGCTAAGTATATTTTTAAGTATTTTATTAACCAAATCGAACAGTCACGGAGATAGACTATGATTTTTGAAGACATTTTAGAAAGACTTTTGGGAGTTTACACAAAAGGAATTTTTGAAGACGAAATTTTAAAAGCGAAAGTGGAGTTTTTTGAAAGATCCATTCCAAGTTTAGAGGATGATTCTTCTCACTTCAATCTCAGAATGTCTCAGTTTTTAGATTGGTATCTTTTTACAAGAAAATTAACTGATATAGGTTTAACTCCAATTGAGTATGGCCTTCAAGATAGAAGTTTTCCAAGAAAAGATGGAGACAAAGAGCTTTTTAAGGCACTTTTAAACTCAGAACATTCAATCTTCGAATTCATTAAGATCAAAAACCAAGATGTTACAATTCGCGATCTGTTTACAAATAAAAAAATAACAGCGAAAAATTCAGACATAACTGCAGGATTTCATCCTGATGAGTATTTCAGTGTGCGCATAATTCCCTATAAAGATAGTTTTGTTTTTTCAAGAGGTTTCTGTTTTCATCCAGCGGAGGCTTCAAAGTATCTAACTAAAGAAGTAGCAGCTCTCAAAAAACGTACTCCCGAAGAGAGGGAGAAGTTATTGTTAAAATTTACACGTATGAAGTACAAGGTAGATCAATATAAGCATATCCAACCAAAGTTTATTTACACAAACGAATCAACATTCAGAGCCTAGGAGGCAGTTGTGGCAAGGGATCCTTCAATTAAGAAAGTCTTAATCTTAGGAAGTGGTCCAATCGTAATTGGACAAGCCTGTGAGTTTGACTATTCCGGAACTCAAGCATGTAAAGCTTTAATGAAAGAGGGGCTTGAGGTCATTCTTATTAATTCAAACCCTGCAACTATTATGACGGATCCCGAAGTTGCAACTAAAGTTTATATTGAACCCCTTAAGCCTCAGTATATTGAGAGAATTATTGAAAAAGAAAAACCGGATGCTTTAATTCCAACATTAGGAGGGCAAACAGCTCTTAATGCAGCTCTTGAGCTGAATAGACTAGGCATACTGAAAAAACATAACTTACGTATGCTTGGCACGTCTGCTGAAATCATTGAGCGTGCTGAGGATAGAGAAAAATTCAAGCATGTCCTAGACAAAATTGGAGCAAAAGCTCCTAAAAGTTATCTAGTAAAAGAATTTGAAGATGGCCTTGAAAAAGGAAAAGAAATTGGTCTGCCGATAATCTTACGCCCTAACTATACACTTGGAGGATCCGGTGGTGGGATTGCGTATTCACTTGAAGAATACAAACAAATGCTCCAAATGGCACTTTATGAAAGTCCAACTTCTGAAGTCTTAGTTGAACAAAGTATTCTGGGATGGAAGGAGTATGAGCTTGAAGTCATGAGAGATCGAGACGGAACATTTGTTGTTATTTGTTCCATTGAAAACTTAGATCCATGCGGAGTTCATACAGGGGATAGCATCACAGTAGCGCCTCAACAAACTCTGACAGACAAAGAATATCAGGACATGCGGGATGAAGCTCAAAAAATCGTTAATGAAATTGGTATTGAAACTGGGGGAGCAAATGTTCAGTTTGCAGTGAATCCAGAAACTCAAGAACGGGTTGTTATCGAAATGAATCCGCGAGTCTCACGTTCGTCCGCATTAGCAAGTAAGGCGACTGGTTTTCCAATCGCAAAAATTGCAGCTCTTCTGGCTGTTGGGTATAGGCTTCATGAGATTACAAATGATATAACAAAATCTACGCCCTGTTGTTATGAGCCGGCACTAGACTATGTCGTGACTAAAATCCCTCGTTTTAACTTCGAGAAATTCAGTGGAACACAGGATCTCCTAAGTACCCAAATGAAAAGTGTTGGCGAGGTGATGGGAATAGGGCGCACATTCAAAGAATCATTCATGAAAGCGCTCCATTCTATGGAGAATGAGAATATAGGTTTTAAGAAAGTTATTTTTTCTGAGGAAAAAATCGCATATCCAAATAGTGATCGTATTCACTACGTGGCACAGGCCTTTCGCGAAGGTAAGAGTATTGAATTTGTAAAAGAACTCTCTCAAATTGACTATTGGTTTTTAGAGCAAATTAAAACACTAATTGATTTTGAATCTGAAATTTTGCAAAAACCACTGTCTGTTGAAGTTGTACAACAAGCAAAGAGGATGGGTTTTTCAGATCGCCAAATTGCAGATATAAAAAATATAAAAGAAAAAGATGTTTATGATTTCCGGCATAAGAATGGTCTTAGACCAGGTTTTTACCAAGTCGATACCTGCGCAGGAGAGTTTCACTCAGAGACTCCATACTATTACTCAACATACTGGTGCGATTCTTATCAGATGCAAGAAAAGACAGACACCGTTGTAGTTTTAGGAAGTGGTCCAAACCGAATTGGTCAGGGCATCGAGTTTGATTACGGGTGTGTGCGAGGAGTTAAGGCATTTCAAAAAGAGGGCCTTAGAGTTGCCATGATCAACTCGAATCCAGAAACAGTTTCCACAGATTACGACACATCAAATGAACTTTATTTTGAACCTCTCACATTTGAGTATGTTCGTGAAGTCATGAACTTTTTAAAACCAAAAGGTTTTGTGCCTCAATGGGGTGGCCAAACTTCTCTAGGGCTAACTCATCGCTTGGTAGATTCAGGTTTTGCTCTTCTGGGATCTTCACTGGAGACAATTGATTTGGCAGAAGATCGTGGGCGCTTTGCAGGAGTGTGTAAGGAGCTAGGATTAAAAATTCCAAAATCTGAAATGGTGTTCTCTTTGGAGGAAGCTCTTAAATTCACAAAAATAAATGGATTTCCAGTTTTGTGTCGTCCTAGTTATGTCTTGGGCGGTCGTCGTATGGAGGTTATCGAAACAGAAGAGGATCTCCAGACTTATTTTGAAAAGTACGGAGAGTTTATTAATTCAGATTCTCCTTTTTTAATTGATGAATTTTTAGATCGTGCTCTTGAAGTCGATGTTGATTTAATTCGATCTAACCAGTGGTGTATTGTGGGAGGAATTGTAGAGCACATAGAAGCTGCAGGAATTCATAGTGGAGATAGTATGGGTGTACTTCCTCCGCAAAGGCTCAAAGAATCTACAAGTGATAAAATTGAAAAAATGAGTATGGATCTAGCGCATAAGATAAATGTCATTGGACATTTAAATCTTCAACTGGCCGTTAAGAATGATGAGATTTATATTTTAGAAGCTAATCCAAGAAGCTCTCGCTCGGTTCCGTTTGTAGCAAAAGCTTCTAAGGTTCCTCTTGTAGATTTGGCTGTAAAAGCAATTTTAGATAAACCTCTTCCACAAAAATATAATTGGAAAAATGTTTCACAAGTTTCTGTAAAAGGAGTGGTATTTCCGTTTAATAAATTCAAGAATGCAGATAGTATTTTAGGACCTGAGATGAAATCGACAGGCGAGAGTATGGGGCGTGGAGCAGATTACTCAGAGGCCTTACTGAAAGCATTTATTTCATCGCATGTAAAGCTTCCACAAGCGGGCGAAGTATTCCTATCTCTCAGAGATAAAGATAAAGATTTACTACTACCACTTGCAAAACAGTTTTTAAATTTAGGGTATACGCTTTCGGCGACACGCGGAACAGCTGAGTTTTTAGGAGATCATGATTTACCTTGTGTATCTGTTAGAAAAGTTTATGAGGGGCGTCCGAATTGTGTCGATAGAATACGAACTGGTAAAGTAAGTATTGTCATCAACACAACTTCAGGTCGAAAAGCAATTCAAGATAGTTTTTCAATTCGTAGAAGTTGCATTGATTATGCTATTCCTTGTGTGACGGAAAGTGACGCAGCCGAAGCTTTATTAATGGCAATTAAGAAGGCTCGTACTGGCGAGTTTGATGTTCAACCGTTATAAAATATACCCGTATGGTAGATTAATTCAGGTGTACTTTTTATCTGTTCAAATGGCTTAAACACATTGTTCAAAAAAAGATATGAATCTTTCTTCTACTCTTCTATATCCCTCACATGGAAAAAACATTTCCCGGAAATGAATTTCGTGAGTTGCTAAGATTAAAACTTAAGAATGGAATTCAAAAAAATCCGGCTTACTCTCTTAGATCTTTAGCCAAGCAGTTAGAAGTCTCTGCTTCTAGCTTATCTATGGTTATGAATGGACGTTGCCCAGTTACGTTGCAGTTTATTGAAAAAGTAGGCAAGAGGTTAAAGATCGACGAAGAAGAGATTCATAAATATCAAATGAATCTCTTAATTGAAAAATCAAACATCATAGGACAAAAAGAGTTTGAAGTAATCGGCCACGATCGTTTAGCTCTCATAAAAGAATGGTATCACTACGCAATTTTAAATTTGATGCGAGTAAAAGGTTTTAGACCCCAACCTCAGTGGATTGCAAAGCGTCTGAACCTAACATTGGGAGAAGTGCAAAGTGCCATTGAGCGATTACAAAAAGTAGGAATTCTAAAAATCGAAGGAAAAATCTGGAGAGATGTTTCTTCGAAGTTTACATCACATTCAAATAATAAAAAATATAGCGAAGCTGCTAGAGAGAATCAGATGCAGCTTTTTAAAAAAGCAATAGAGGCTATTGAACAGGTTTCTTTTGAAAATAGATATCACTCAGGGGTAACTCTTGCGATGAGTGAATCTGAATTGACAGAAGCAAAAGAGTATATTGCGAATTTTCGAAAAGATTTTATGAAAAAATTCGATAAAGAAAATGAAGCAGATGGTGTTTATCATATCAGTATCGGGTTGTTTCCACTAACAAAAATGAGAGATTAAAAATGAATAAAAGAAAAATCATAAAAACGAAGGGATTAAGATGAATAAAATATTTTTACTAATAATTGCAGTACTCTCTATACAGAGTGTTGCAGGAAATGATGGCAGCGGAGTTCCTGGTGGAGGAATTGTTCGAAATGGTGAGTACCTTACAATTGGAAGCGCTGGAAATCTTATTAAGCTAGAGGTTGATACAACTGTCAGTTTATTAGAGCCACAAGGTTTAAAGACTGTTTATGAACAGCTCAACAGATTAGATTTAACTCCTTATATGAAAAGTGAGCTTATAAAAGTGATAGATCCAACTCTTTCGAGACAATATTTTCTTATCAAACAAATTAGTCAGGAAAATATGCGGAAACTTAAGGATCAATATAAGAAATTTTTAAAACTTGATCCAATAAAAGATCAAATGGTGATTTATGCTTTCACTAATCCTGAGCGTGGTGAAACTTATTTGCTACCTGACTTTAAAAATCTCAAAGATGATATTGCAAGAGCAGCGATTTTACTTCATGAAAGCTTGATCATATTAAATTCGAAACTTGCCATGACAAAATTAAAAGAAATAGTAGAAGTGCAGGTAGCCTTTGAAAGTTTTGCGCGCTGCCAAGAAAATTGCATGGCTACTGAAGTGGTTTTGATGCGTGAACTTAGCGATGTGTGGGAATTGGTTGAATTTAAACGCCAAGTAAAAAACTATATTGTATATAATGCAGCACTAAATGACCTTAAAAATGGAGCATTGTCGGGATTTATGGATGAAAAAGGAAACATCGAAGTTGCAAGTCTGTTCCCTACGGACAGTCATGTTGAGTATGAGATTATGAAAACTCGTACTCACAACGGTGAGCTTTACAGTCAGTTTGTAGTTGATAAAGAAAATCCACACTCTAAATATTTATTAATACTTTTTAATCTCAAGAAAAAATATCCTAATAGTGAGCTTATTAAATATTTATACCTTTACCCATATGGAGTTGGGGGTTGGCAAGGTTGCTGGTCTTATGATGATTTCGGAAACTCACATTTTATTCCTGGAAAAGGGGCAGTTGTTAACTTTACAGAACTTCCGATTGGAGCGGACAATTGGCTTTACCATATGCAAACAGCTTCTTTTGAAAAAACACACTGTACAGTCGAATTTTTGTAAAGGAATGAAATTAATGGGAGCTCAAGTAGCTCCCTTAATCATTGAAACTTCAGAGCATCGATGTAGAATAAAAGCATGGATGCTTTGAACGTTAAAAATTTATCAAAATCATATAAGAGCTCTCCATTTTCTCCACATAAAAAGGTGTTACATAATATTTCATTTCAAATACCCTCTGGTGGAATGACAGGTTTTCTTGGCATTAATGGCTCAGGCAAATCCACTACAATTAAATGTTTGTTGGAGTTGGTATATCCAGATTCAGGCGATGTTTTATTTTTTGGAGAAAAAATATCTGCGAAAGTAAAAAAGCGTATTTCCTACTTACCCGAGAAACCGCAGCTTTACGATCATTTAACGGGGGAGGAATTTTTAAAGTTTACACTTGAATTAAGCGGAGATTTTTCTAGCAAAGAAATTCAAAGTCGTACTCAAGAATATCTTGAGAAAGTACAGCTCTACGATGCAAGGAAATCAAAAATCAGAGAGTACTCAAAGGGGATGTATCAGCGTATAGGTTTAGCTCAGGCTATTTCGCGAAAAGCAGATTTTATTATTCTAGATGAGCCAATGTCTGATTTAGATCCAGCAGGACGTCATTTGGTTAAAAGCATTTTAAAAGATATTCAATCAAAAGGTGAAACGACAGTTTTTTTAAGTAGCCACTTGTTACAAGATGTGGAGGATTTATGCCAGAATATCGTGATCCTAGATAAAGGGCACACAAGATATTTTGGATCAACGTTAGATTTTATTAAAACAATTAAGCCTACATATGAATTACAATATATTTTAAATGGAAAATTGAACTTAAGAAATACAGATCAAGTAAGTTTGCAAAATGAAATTGATAATTTAAGAAAACATAATGCAGAAATTATTGGTGTTTATAATCAAAGTAATTTAGAAGAGGCTTTTCAAAAATTTATAGGTACTAAGCTATGAATCCAATGCTTGTGATTGCTCAAAGCACCATTCGAGAGTTGTATAGAGATAGAATTTTATACGTTCTTGTTTTTTTTGGGATAGTACTTATTCTTTTAAGCTTATTGCTTTCAAATTTATCTATTCAAGAAAATGTTCGGCTAACAATTGATTTTGGTTTGGCAGGAATTCATTTGTGTATGCAAGTTATATCTGTATTTGTGGGAAGTACTTTGATTTTTCGCGAAGTCGAAAAGAAATCCATCCTATTTGTAATGTCGTATCCGCTATCAAGACTTCAGTTTTTAATGGGGAAATTTATTGGATTTTCTCTTCTGCTTTTGAGTATTTTAACTATAATGTTTGTGATTCTTTGGTTTTTATTATCACAATTAGAGTGGCAAAATCATATATCTCTACCCATCGCCTATGTCGGTATTTATTTGGAGTCTCTTATTCTACTAAGTTTGACATTTGCAATTGGATCAGTCGCTAAACCAATATCAGTAGTTATAGTTTGCATAGGTTTTTTTCTGTCCGGTCATAGTTTAAATAGTTTTAGAGAGCTTGCGATTAAGAGTAAAAGTGAGTTTTATATTTTTCTGAGTGATTTTTTTGAGTATGTTGTGCCAAACTTAGAAGCAATGAATTGGCGCTCAGCAGTTGTTTATAGAGAAGTCATCTCAGTGACAGGTATCTTTCAAGTAGCAGGTTATACTTTTTTTTGGTGTCTATTTTTTTTGGTTATAGCTGTATCATTTTTTAGGAGAAGAGATTTTGTCTGAGACATTATTTTTTGAGTTTTTTATATTAGGTCTTCTGTTCGGTAGTTTTGCAAATGTGGTAATTTATAGACTTCCGTCTGGTGATAATATTGCGTTGCCAAGAAGTCGATGCCCATCTTGTAAGTCACCAATTCCATGGTACTTAAATATTCCCGTTATGAGTTGGCTTTTGCTGAAAGGAAAATGTTCTAGATGTAAAACAAAAATCTCTTCAAGGTATCCAATCGTAGAGATTCTGACGGGTCTTCTCTTTGGAGTTGCAATACTCAAAGTTGGTCCTAGTTATTTTCTAATTGAAATTTTGGTTTTACTTTTAGGTTTAATAATTGTTTCTTTTATTGATTATGATCACTACATCATTCCAGACAAAATCTCCTATCCTGGAATGATTATTGGACTTCTAGGAGCCATTTTGAATCCTGAACGAGAGTTTTTAGATGCGCTACTAGGATTGCTTATGGGGGGTGGTTTTCTATGGGCCATAGCTGTTATTTATTACAAAGTAAAAAAAGAAGAGGGAATGGGAGGAGGAGACATTAAGCTTCTGGCTTGGATAGGTACTGTATTAGGATGGAAACCAATAGCCTTTATTATTCTAGTCTCTTCTCTCTTAGGAAGTATTGTGGGATTATTTCTTATATATAAAAATAAGGACTCTCTTAAAAAAGTCATTCCATTCGGACCTTTTATTGCTGCTGCTGCTGTTCTCTACGTTTTCTTTGGAAAAGAATTAACAGCTTGGTACTTGGAAATCTTTTTTCCTTGGAGTCAGTTTTAATTCAAAGTGATTTTGAATAACTATTTTCTTTATAATCTATGAGACGAACGTCTGCATTTATCTCCAGACTTACGAACGGAATTTCATCAAAACTTAAGAACTAAATACTTTGGTCGGATAGGCTCGACCTCGAAAATTTGACACATTATCTAAAGTCACGATTTAATTAATAAAAGGGTAGGAAGCCCCACAACAGCAAGCAGTGAAAACAGCTGAGAAGAGACAACACGGATGTTATTTAAGTCAAATAAAATTATAGGACTCGACATTGGAAGTAGCTCAATAAAGATTTTAGAGCTGGATGTTTCTGGAAAAAAAACATCTCTCGCATCTTTTGCTATTGCGCCAACCCCTCCGAACTCAATGATTGGAGGCGAGATTGTAGATGTTCAAGCTGTATCACAAACAATCAAAGCACTTGCAGATCAGGTAAAAACAAAAAGAAAACATATTGCCACAGGTATCTGGGGAACTGCTGTTGTTGTTAAGAGAGTTAACCTTCCAAAGATGGAAGAAAGTCTTCTGGATGAACAACTAAAGTGGGAAGCTGAGCAGTACATTCCTTTCGATATTCAAGAAATTAATCTTGAGTATCATGTTCTTAAGACCACTCCGGAAAATCCTGAAACAATGGATGTTCTTCTTGTGGCGGCAAAAAAAGATCTCATCTTGAACTATCTAGAGGCTATTGAGTTAACAGGTATTTCATGCAGTGTTTTAGATGTGAGTTCATTCGCTCTGGCCAATTGCTATCTGAATGCCTACGGCCCTACAAATGGAGAGTCTGTAGGAATTTTTGATATAGGTGGCGGTGTTACTAATTTCACCGTTGTAGAAAATGAAGAAATTGTATTTGCAAGAGATATTCCTGTGGGTGGATCAAACATAACCTCAGACATACAAAAGAATATGAATGTAAGCGCTGAGGAGGCGGAGGTATTCAAATTAGATCTTAGTTTGGGACGTCCAACACCAGAAGAACTCAAACCTATTATACAATCCACGAATAATGCAATTTGTGAAGAGTTAAGTCGCAGCATAGATTTTTACTCTACGACTTCAAGCCAAAATAAAATTAGTAAAATATATGTAACTGGTGGAGCAAGTTTAACGTTTGGTTTGAAAGAAACGTTAGCCCAGATGTCTCAGCTTCCCGTTGCAGATCTACTTCCTTTCCAAAATATTCAAGTGGATAAATCAGTTTTGAATCCTGAAACTCTACTACAAATAGCTCCATACTCTGCGATAGCAATTGGTTTGGGGTTAAGAAAAGTGGGTGACAGATGATCAAAGTAAATCTTTTAAGACAATCTGGTGGAGCAAAAGGTGGTACCCGTGTAGGGACATTTACAAACATACAAACGCCAAATTTTGAAGGCGGAAATAAGCCTCTTCTAATTAGAGTGGGTCTTGTTATAGTTCCAATTGTTCTAGGGTATGTATTTGGATCATATAATATTAGTACAGCGAAAGATAAGATAAAAAACTTGAATGATAAGGCTTCTAGTTTTGAAAAAGATATTGGTGCAATTAAGCCCGAGCTGGATTTAATAGAAAAGCTGAGTGCAGAAAAAAACAAATTGAATCAAGAAATTTCTAATTTAAAAGCACTTTCAAAGAAAAGGTATAGGCTAGCAAAGTCTTTAGATGCTATTCAAACTCTTATCCCAGAAAAGGCATGGCTCGTAAAAGTTTCTTACAAATCAAATAAAATCATCATTGAAGGTCGTGCTCCTGATGACCAGGTGGTTTCTTCATTTATGGAGAATCTTGAGCAAAGCGCAATATTTGCTAATGTCACATGGATAGATTCAAAAGAAGTTAATGAGCCTCAAGGGATTGTAAAACTTTTTAACATTCAATTCGATCTGGAGAATATATAATGGTTGAGAAAATATCAAATAGACCTGCCATTGTGTTTTTACTTATCGGGGTAGCCATAGCTGCGATGAATTTTCTAGGTGATAAATCTCAGATACAAACTCTTGAAGACAATGCAGCTAATCTTGTATCTCAAATAAAGGAAAAAGAAGCTAATTTAAAAAAGGCAAAAAATGCAAGCTTGGAAGTGCCAACTTTAAAAGCAGAGATTGAACAGCTATCACAAGTTGTAGCAAAGGCAAGCGAGTTAGTTCCAAAAGACTTAAGCGCACGTGAAGTTATTGATGTGGTTTCGAAAGAAGCAAAGTTTGCAGGGATTCGAATGACTCAATCTCGTCCTTTAGATGCATCAAGATCTCAGTCTGCAGGAGTCGGCGGAGCATCTGCTCAAGGTATTGCAACTCAGGATGTTGGTTTGGAGCTAGAACTTGAGGGGTCATATTCTCAAATAACATTTTTCTTTTATCAAATCTCAAAATCAAAAATTGTTATTATGGCAAATGACTTTGATATATCGGTAAAAGAAATACTAGATAATCAGGTTAATTTAAAAGTTAAGGGAACTGTGGCTGGAGTTAAGTATCTGGGGGCAACTCAATGAAATGGTTCCTGATAACTATCATTTTTGTAGCTGCATCTGCCTTCTGCCAAGAAGATGATTTTTCAGTGCCAACAGAGAGTGAGCCGATTATGGATCCTAACTCTCAGGCAGCTCCTGCGATAGAAGGCGTTCCAACCATATCCGATGTTCAGACTTCTGTTCCTGCGGGATATGATCCTGCTCTTGAGGGATTTTTAGAAGAAAATAACTATACCCCTCAAGATAAAAGAGATCCGTTCTTTCCATTTTTGATGTTGCAGAAAATTAAAATTGTAAATGAGAAACAGCAAGAGGTGCTTGAGCCTTTGCAGCAGTTTGCACTAAATGAACTTAAGGTGATCGGAATTATTTGGGATGTCGGAAAACCTAAGGCTCTTGTTGTGGATCCAAAAGGTAAGAGTCATATTATTGCTGAGAGTGCAAAAATGGGGAAAGATTTTGGATACGTAGCTGCAATCAGAGAAGGCGAAATAATTGTCATTGAAGAGCAGTTAGATTCTGCCGGTAAGAGAACATTTTTAACTAAGATATTAAAAATAAGTAACAGTGCAGGAGCTGCACAATAGAGGTTTGTATGGGCAAAGGATTCGTTCTACATAAGCTGAAAATAGTAAGTTTATTAGTTATTTTTGTTTTCCTAGCAAGTTGTGCTAGTACGCAAAATAACTCTACAGAAAGCGCAGCTGATGGATCAGAGATTGCTGCGGAAACCGGCAAGCTAGAAAATGGAGATATTGCTCAATCACAAAACTCTACGGATTCTGCATTAGATTCTGAAGAAGAAATAGAAGGCCAGGCGCAGAAAGAAGCTCA
>CAUJDY010000014.1 GCA_963169805.1 Bdellovibrionota bacterium
TACTTAATTCTAAAAGATTTTGAATTTCCTCTTCGCCTGGCAAAATCATTGTAACGTCTTTATCTAACATGCCATCTGCGATTTGGTAACCCGTCCAGCCACCATAGGCTATCGTTCCTACAGTTATAATTTTGCCTAACATAGAAAGTGTAGCACTCATAGCTAATAACCGAGGAAGACCTAATCCAAGACCCGCTCCTACTACCGAAGTACCTATAAAAACATTACGATCTCTTTCATAAAAAATAATAGCATGCTCATGAGATTTATGTAAAAAGTCATTCTGCTGTTTGTATCCAGGAATTCCGTATTGAGCTTCATGGAATCTTAAAAACTTCTGAGAAAGATCTGCCACTAAAGCTTTAAACTGATCACGATTATTAAGCTCACAAGATCGAGCAACTCCCGGAAGAAGTGAACTAACTCCTTGTTCGGCATCTTTCTGAATAAAATCAGACCATGTTAATTGTTGGTACATGAGTATTTCATACTGGATCCTGTCAAAGACCGCAGAATCTTCATAAAAGTAAGCCTGCGAAATCTGATCCCGAATAATATAATAAGATCTTTTAAACGACTCTTCTAATTGACGTATGATATCCTCGCAACGTTCTTCTGATGAACTTCGAAAATGCCTCATTTGAGCAATTTGAGATCTTATAATTTGTAGCTCAGAAGCCCACTGAATTGAACGTGGTTGGGCAACTTGTCCTTTTTCTATGTGAGTTAAAACTTTCTGACTTTCTGCCTGAACATAATCCCACTTCTCAAAGGCCTCCATGCGACGATTTGCTTCTTTCAGCAGGGCCTGAAGATCTGCGTCAGGCGCAGACTGCAAATTTGCACTAACTGCACCAGACACCCAAAAAACCAGGTGATAGACTAACAATCTCATTCAATGTACTTAAATAAACGTGTAGTTGATGGAAGTATGTGTGGTTTCTCAAGAAGTTGATCTATACCTACATATACAAGGCCTCCAACTCCCACCCCAACTCCTAAACCAATCACTGCAACAAGCCCTTTTGCTGCGAAGGTTGTTAAGTCACCACGAACTGTATGAGCACCCATACCTCTGTAAACCGCAGTATACGCTACAACAGCTCCAATCACAGCTCCGCCTAGCTTAATGGCAAATTGCGGCTCTCTATTACTGTTGTACTCTATTAAATGTCTGTTGATTTCATCTTCAAGTTTAATAAGTTTTGATTTTTCTTCTTTCGTTAAATCAGACGGCACCGACTGCAAAAGAACTGTGAAGTTCAATTCAAATTTTGCTGGCTCCTCTGTTAAATTTTGGGCAATCTGTTCTTTTGTGACCCTATTGCTCAAGTAATTCTCTATCTCACTTCCATTAAAATCGACGGCCTGAGATACAGCAGAACACATGAGCACAAGTACTGCTAATTTTTTTGTAATTGAATTCATAAAAAATTCCTTTCGTATATTATTTATTTTATTACTCAATATAATCTAAAAGTTTTGGATTGCTGTTGATATCTGGCACAACCACCTTATCTGCCCGAACGGAGCCAACAACAACGCCCATTAAAACTCCTGGAGTTGCATACTGTATACTCAGAGCTCCCAATTCATTCCAAAATTTTCTTTCTAAAAATGGAATCCGCTTGGATCTCCATGGAACGTACCGAACAACAGAAAACGCAACTCCTACCAGAGCTCCTTTTACAGCCATGCCAGTGGCGTAGTCGTTTCTTTGTTGTGCTACTTGAGAGCGATACTGCGCAAATCTTAGTGTTACTTCTGCATCTAATCCAATAATTTTGGGATATTGATATGTGAACTCTGCTGGATGCTCAGAAGATAAAAGAAGAATATAGTTTTTAAGATGTCCCACAAGACACACAGTTTGCTTTGTATCCGCAAACAAGCCATCTGCAATCTGAGTAATGTATCTTCGACCCAGCGGAGAAACGATGTAGTGCTTCTTTGCACCGTAAAGAACTTCGTCTGCAATATTATCGGTTTTTAAATAGTCATCAAAGAGGGCCTTTAATTCACCTTTATGGAAGGCCTCTGCGCTCATGCACTCAACGGGTGGGGTATTGGAAAAGGCAGTAAATGGAATCAATGTCACAGCCAAAAGCAACACAAACGCTTTCATGAAACCTACCTCTCTTTATAAAAGGTGTTTTTACCAAAAAGCTATGTGCACTTCCACAAAATCCCCGATTCCACTCTGAGACCCTGCAAAGCTTATAGGACTGTAACCATATTGATCACTTATTTGAGGCCATTAAACACAGAAGCTCAAACATGACATCCACACCTGCAAGAGCTGTGATTTGAGAGATATCGTAGGCAGGACTAATTTCAACGATATCGGCACCCACTAAGTTTTTAATTTTTAGCGAGCGCAGTATCTGCTGAACTTCATAGGTCGTAAGCCCACCAGGAACCGGTGTTCCCGTACCAGGTGCACACGAAGGATCTATCGAATCAATATCAAAACTCACATATGTTGGGCCGTCAAAGCTTGGAATTTTTTTGCAGAAATCAGAGATATGCCCTTTACGAACATCATCCATCGTTAAAACTTTTATTTTGTGCTTCTTTACAAAATCTAAATCCTCTCCACTTGCAAGAGGACCTCGAATACCAATTTGAATCATTTTTTTAGGATCTACCAAGCCCTCTTCAACTGCATGCCTAGCGAACGTTCCGTGATGATATTCACAATCCCATGCGGCGGGATAGGTATCCAAGTGAGCATCAAAATGTAAAAAAGAAAGTGGTTTTTTATAGTGAGCTTTAAGAGCTCTCAAAACAGGAAGCGTTGTTGAATGATCTCCTCCTACAGAAATAAATCTTTTATCTGATTTTAATATCTTACCCACAAAGGATTCAATATTTGCGTATGTTTTTTCCAAAGAAATCGGAACTACAGGACAATCTCCAACATCTGCAACTTTGAGTTTTTCTGTCCAATTCACTCCACGTGTCCAATGATAACCTCTTCCTAAAGCAGACACTTCGCGAACACTTGTTGGAGCAAACCGCGCACCTGGCCTGTAACTGAGTCCCCCATCAAAAGGAATTCCAAATAAAGCCACATCAAATTTTTTTTGTACATCCACGTGTGGCAACCGAAAAAAGGTTTTAATAGCAGAAAATCTTGGAAACTCTCGACCAGAAATCGGTTTAAAATCCATAAGCACCTCTTCTGTTAACACAGATCAAAAAATTGGGGTCTATCTAGAGACTATCTGAAAACATAAGAATTTCAAGAACTCTCAATTTTTAAACTTGATTGCAATCAGTGAAAATTTTAGAGTGGCATTCATGAAGATGGCACCATCGCAGCAAGTTCAAAGGCGACTTTTAGATTGGTATGAAGAACATCGTCGAGATCTTCCTTGGAGAAAGTCTCAAGATCCCTATTTAATTTGGATCTCAGAAGTGATGCTTCAACAGACAACCGTTAAGGCTGTTATTCCCTTTTATGAAAAATTTGTGAAGCGCTTCCCCTCTGTAAAACATCTTGCTCAAGCAGACCTATCAGAGATCTATGAATACTGGGCAGGATTGGGCTACTATTCCAGAGCCCGCAACTTGCATGCTGCTTCTAAAACTCTCGCACAGCAGGGCTTCCCTCAATCTTATTTGCAACTCTTAGAGCTCCCAGGATTTGGCCCCTACACAGCGAGAGCCGTTTCATCACTTGCGTTTTCAGAAAATGTAGGTGTGTTAGATGGAAACGTCATTCGTTTTCTGTGCCGCTACCATAATCTTGGTATCGAGTGGTGGGAGCAAAAAAACCGTTCACCTCTCCAAGAGTTAGCAGATCTATGGGTTCAAAATACAAACAGCTCAATTACAAACCAAGCGCTGATGGAGATGGGCGCAACGGTGTGTACTCCGCAAAATCCGTCCTGCATGATCTGCCCTCTCCAGAAGTCTTGTAATGCAAGAACTGCAAATCGCGTAACCGAACTTCCTCTTAAAAAGCCTAGAAAAATGAAGCAAATTTGGTTATGGGAGGCACAAATCCTTAAGAAAAAAGATAAGATTGCTTATTTAGAAAACACTTACGCTCCCTTCTTAAGCGGAAAACTTATTTTTCCTGGATCTACAAAGCGCATGGCACAACCACCCAAAGTCTACGATTACAAACACAATATTACTCATCATGAAATTTATGTTAAGCTCAAATCAGACAAAAAAATTGGCAATTTAAAAAGGTCTAAACTTCAATGGTACAGCAACAACGAAATCAAAAAAATTCACCCCGTGTCTTTATTGCAAAAAGCTCTGGACGTTTTGAACAAAGCCTGAAGCGCAATAAGTTTATTCTTGTTTATCTCTTTTCATTTTTTCTTATTCAATGTTCATCTCAAAAAATCCAAACAGATTCAGTTCCGTCATCTCCTCAGATAATTCGCGGAGAAGACGGACCTCTTTATCAGCTTACCTTTTCTGGAGATAACACAGAAGCCGCTTACTCTTCTTTATTCAATAAAATACTCTATACAAAAAAAATCAACTCCACATCTCCTCAAATTTACGAGCTTGATTTGGCCACAAACAAAGAAAAACGCATCACTTACAATTTGGGTGAAAATAGGCACCCCAGTTTTCACCCATTTAAATCTTGGATCACTTACTCTAGCTCCAAGGATGAATCCATTGAAAAACTACCTATTCAGAAACTTATGAATGAATATGGTCTTGAAAATAGCCCGCTAATGGAGAATGAAAAAGGACACGAAATATACGTCAGCACTCAGGATGGATCTGATATTCAAAGAATAACCAAGCAAAAGGGCTTTGACGGACACCCAGTCTTTGAATCTGAGGGAGAGAGAATATTATATATCAGACATTCAGGAACAAAGTATGAAATCGTCAGCCTACACCCGAGAACTCAAAACTTAAAAGTTCTTATATCACAACCTCAGCCTATCGTAGATTTCCATGCGAATGCAGATACAATAGCCGTTATTTCACAAGTCAGTGAAGGTAAGACAGATATCAAAATTTGGAATCTCAAAAAACCAAAAGAGCTCATCTGGGATATCCCTTCTGCGATAGACGTTACCTCAGTCTTTGTACATAAATCTACACAGGAAATTTTGGTTTCGGGTAGCTTTAGTGATAACGACAATCTAGATATTTATAAAATTGATTGGAAAAATAAATGTCTCATCCGCGTGACTCAAGATAAAAACCAAGACATCGGTCCAGTCTTTGGTGGAGACACTCAAACTGTTATTTTCTCTAGCAACAGATCTGGAAACTATCAGATATATACACTCAAAATTCCTCCAAACGCGACTTGTGTGAATCTTTAATTTTCGAGACAATAAAGTCTATGAGATATTTATTTTTATTCGCCATAACAGTTACGTTTTCCCTACAAGCCGCACGTCTTCCAGAATCTTTAGTTAGAGACCAGTATATTTCCACAGAAGGTTTTTCTTTGAACTTCAAAGAAAAGGGATGGCTTCGAGCGGAACCACCTGGAAATATCAAGAATAAAATGGATGTTTTGTTTCGTTCTACAGAAAAAGACTCTCAGTCAACTCTGAGCGTTCGCGTCGACTACGATGAATCTGCTAAATCACTCAAAGATTATGTTGGCAAGTGGCTTAAAACATATAGTCAATTTCGCATGGATGTCTTGGGACACAAGTATTTTAAAACTGCTAACGATGAGGCTGGGTTTGTTGTGGATGTCAAATCCAACCCAGAAAAGCGAACTCGACAAGTTATTTTTTTTAGAAACTCTAAAGCCGTTGTCTTAACTTGCACAGATTCTCACAAAAAATTTTCTGAAACATTGAAATCTTGCAATGAAATTATAAAAACATTTGTGTGGATTGAAAATGCTCCCGGAGCTGCCAAATCAACTCTCTAGCGACGTTTCTTAAATGGCTTTTTTACAACTTGCTGGAGCGCAGTTTCCCATTTCAATAATTTATCTGCTGAAAGCGCATAATCAGCTCGCGCCATCATCATCGCTAATGGAAAAGACTCGCTTTGCACAAGGTGATTACGCGGATCTTCTGGATTCGCTGTTTTTTTGAGGCGACTTTGCATTTCGAGTGCTTTAGCTACCATTGATTGCTCTAAGTTAAACATCCCTAATTCTAACGCCATAAATTTTTTCAATTTTTCATCTTTGAGAAAATCAGATGCTATAACTTTAGCATATGGATCTGAATTCACGGCCGACCTGTAATAAGCCAACATAAAATATCCAAACAGCTCGGCTGGGTTTTCTATATCCAAAACAAATTCCTGCAATCTCCCTAGATAACAATTGAATTCTGAAAGCTGCTCCATGTTTCTGTAAACTTCATTTAACGTCGGGAAAATTTGATTCAGCAAACCCAAGTCGTGAGCTTCCATCAAGGTCAATGAAGGATCAGGAAGTCTTAAAATTTTTAAAATCTCTTCTCTCCGTCTCGGCAAAACTGATTTTCCAAGCGCGGGCGCTAACTCTGTCATTGCTGCTCGCAAAGTACTATCAATTGAAAAGTCTAACTTGTGAGCTAGCCTAAGTGCTCGTAAAATTCGAATTGGATCTTCCTCTAATCTCTTATAAGGATCACCAATCATTTTGACTGTGTGATTTCTAACATCCTTCATTCCGCCACAGTAATCAATAAGCTCATCTTTAACAGGGTCATAAAATAATCCATTAAAAGTGAAATCTCTTCGATTTGCATCCTCTTCTGGCGTACCAAAAAGATTATCTCCCAAAAATTTTTCATCTACTGAAACTTCATCAGGCTTTGGGTCTCTACGAAAAGTTGCTACTTCAAAAAGATCCGTTCCACGCTTTACAAGAACGAGTCGGAATCTTTTTCCAATAATATAGGCATCTGGAACATTTTTTTTGACCTGCTTTGGAGACGCTTGCGTCGCTATATCAAAATCTTTAGGCTGAATACCTGCAAGCAAATCCCGCACACAACCACCCACAAGATAGGTCGCAAAACCTTCTCGCTGAAGACGCTTTACAATTTTTAAGGCCTCGGGGTGAATATATTCCGGGCTTAACTTTGGCCTTTTCTTTACCGTCATATGTTTGCATAATGACGTGGAAGTTTTTGTGCGTCAAAGGTTCTTGCTATAAGAGTACATATATGAGCTATTTAGAAAAATTTAATTACCAAATATATGGTGAAAATTCTCACCCTAAGCTTGTTTTTTTGCATGGCCTAATGGGTTTTGGTGCAAATTGGCGAAAAATTGTTTCTGATTTTGAATCGAAATTTCAAATTCTGACATACGATCAA
>CAUJDY010000015.1 GCA_963169805.1 Bdellovibrionota bacterium
ATAGATTCTTCATTTATGCAGTACTGTAAGATTGCTTTGTATTTATTTTTGGTTCTTTAAAGATTATTTAGGGCTCTGATTCAGTAGTTAACGTCTTTCTTTATTCTCTTGATGGATGGCGATTCGCTTTAGCTAAAGATATCAATAGTAATAATAATTTAGATGAAGATCGGCTTAACTTTATTGTACAGCAAACAATTGATAGAATTATTTTTTTAAGAATCGCAGAAGATCGTGATGTCGAAGACTATGGAGCAATCCAAAAATGCCTAGAAGATAAAAATCACTATAAGAACTTATACCAAATTTTTATAAAAGCTGATCAAAAGTACAACTCAGGCTTGTTTAAGCAAGATGAGCTTTCTGCAAAAGTAAAAATTAGTGATTCAGTCATATCTAAATTTATTAATGGACTTTACTACCCGAAAAGTCCCTATGAATTTTCTGTATTACCCATTGAAATCCTAGGAAAAGCTTACGAACAATTTCTCGGTAAAAAAATAACATTAACCAACGCTGGCAATATAAAGATTGAGGACAAGCCAGAAGTAAAAAAAGCTGGCGGAGTCTATTACACTCCTAAGCATATAGTTGATTATATTGTACAAAATACGGTTGGAAAACTATGCGAAGGAAAAACACCAGAAAAGGTTGCAGAATTAAAAATACTCGACCCAGCTAGTGGTAGCGGAAGTTTTTTAATAGGAGCCTACGAATATTTACTCCAGTGGTATAAGGATTACTTTACTAAAAACCCAAATGAATACTCAAAAAAGAGAATGTCTGAGATTTTAACTCCAGATGGTGAGCTGACTACAAGATTTAAGGGCAAAGTTCTGTTAGAAAATATTTATGGCGTTGATATTGATGCTAATGCAGTTGAAGTTACAAAGCTAAGTCTTCTATTAAAATGTATGGAGGGCGAAACAAAAGAAACCGTGAATGCCCAGAGAAGTCTGTTTCAAGAACGCCTGCTTCCAACTCTAGAAAATAACATTAAGTGCGGAAACAGCCTGATTGATTTTGATATTTACTCAGTGCTTGATGATTATGATGAAGATATAAAGATCAAGAGAAAGATTAACGCTTTCAGCTGGGAAATCGCCTTTAAAACAATCATGGCTTATGGTGGCTTCGATATAATAGTTGGCAATCCTCCTTATGGAGCACTATTATCAGAGGATGAGAAAAGATATTTTCACCTTAAATATCCCTTATCAAAAAAATATTTAGATACATATTGTTTATTTTTACTTAAATCTTCTCAATTAGAAAACTCTAAAAAAGGAATTATTTCTTTTATTATTCCGAATACCTTCTGTGATATAGAAAACGGAGTAGAGTTTAGAGAATGGATTTTAAACGAAGGGGCCTTAAGTTCAATTTATCAATCTGGCTTTGCATTTGAAGACGCTATTGTCGATACTGTTATTGTTGTACTAAATAAAAATACCAGTAATGAAAGTATTGAAGTAGTAACTAATAATAACGCATCAAAAATTAAAAAAACTGACGTTCTTTTAGATAAAAGCCTAAAGATAGATTTCAGGAATAGCAGTAGTAAATTATTTTTATTTAAAAAGATCACTGATAATACAATACCCTTAGGATCTCTGGTTGAAGTGCGAGCAGGAGTAAAGTTATATGAAAAAGGCAAGGGAGTTCCACCACAAGACGAAAAGATATTAAGAGACAGACCTTATACTAAGATAGGTATCAAACCTAAGAAATGGCAACCTCTATACAGAGGTAAAAATATAGACAAGTTTGAAATTTTCCCAACTGATGAGTTTGTTAATTACGGTGAATGGTTGGCAGCTCCTAGAAACTCAGAGTTATTTAAAGGACCAAAGCTAATAATGAGACGAACCGACGATAGATTGTTCTGTGGTTTAGATCTATCTGATTCAGTGTGTGTAAATTCTTGTCACATTATAAAGCTAAGAGACAATAGTTTGAAAATTGATATTTATTATTACTTGTTAGGCCTAATTAATTCTAAGCTGATGCAATTTATTTTTGAGGTCCAAAATCCTCAGATGGTCGGGAAAGTATATTCAGAGATTAAGGTCATTTATGTAGAACGATTGTCCATTAAAGCCTATGTTGACACGTCGCTACAGAAGGAGATCTCTGAGTTGTCCAAGAAAATTACTGAGTTAAAAGCAAGTGCTAATATATTGCCAAGTGAAATAAAATACTACCAAGCAGAGCTCGACAAACATATTTATCATTTGTATGGTTTGACTGTTGATGAGATTAAGCTTTTAGAAGAGGAATTACGTGTACAAAGAGAAAAATAGGCCAAAATATATCTTGGAAAATCTTATCCAGAAAAAGGAAGAGAACATTCAGAAGCTTTTAAAGTGGTCACTTGGAGATTTTGAGGAAATGCTTGAAACTTACTCAAAGGCTAAGGAGGTTGCTATTGAAAAAAATGATTCTACCACTAAAGATATTCTAGACGAAAAAATATCCCAGCTTAATGAAGCCCTGGTTCTTAAGAAACAAAGCCCTGACGCAAGTTTTTAATAACAAACTTTGAGTTGCTCAAAAATCAGCTTTGTACATGTTAGAACCGTAGAACCGTTATTAAAATTTCTGTTGTTTAAAAAAATTGGTTGGAAAAAAGAAAAATTTCGAAATTTGGAGGTGGTGGCCGGAATTGAACCGACGTCTACGGTTTTGCAGACCGCTGCCTAACCACTTGGCTACACCACCCTACAGAGATCTAGTTTTCTCAAAGCCTCATCAAAGAGTCAATAGTCGTTTTATTGAAGCTGAGCTCCCAGTGCGCAGATCTGAATCTTCTGTTTTGTATCCTCATATCAGGCGTTTATGTGAAATTTACAGCAGCTATTCTACCACTTACTCTCTAATGCTATATTCCCCAGCACATGGGGAAATATCTATAAGAGGTGGTAAATGATTCGTTTGGCATTATCTATTTGTCTATTTATTGCACAGAGCGCATTCGCAAGTGCATCTAGCTGTGACACTTACTTTTCTGAGCTGCAAGAGCTAGTGCAGTGGACTCGTGACGAGATTTCTATTGATGAGACTCGCCAAAAAATGGGAGCTCACCGTAACCTTCCGTATACTAGAGTTGAAACTCCAAATGCAGTGCCGCTTCATGAATTGGACATATTTAAAGAACCAGCAGATCTGATAGTGGCCATTGATGTGACAGGTAATACTCAGGGCCATACATACTTAATTATCAATGGAACTCGTTTTGATGGTCGAATGTTCTTTGCGCAGCATACGGTTCAAAAAACGGACTGGAAGATTAATCGTGGGTTAGTGATTCGCTATAGGCATGTTCCAGAACAAAATTTGAGGGCACTTGTTGAGTGGCTTGAGAGCGAGCAAGTGATGAGAACCCCAACGTGTGTTGCGGCTGCTTGTAAGATTTTGTATGACATTGCTAGCTTTGGAGGTGCCCCAAAAAGAAACTACTGGTTCCCTTCAACGTTCCTCAAAAACATCGCAAAAAATCGTTTAATTGGAGTTGATGGAAAGCCCCTTGAACCAGAGATTTACACAATCAATGCTGATATTCGCATGTTTTGGAACAATCTTCCCAATTGGATTCGTGTTCCAACATTTTTATTTAAGGTTTTATTTGATCCTTATACATGGGCAGGATCTAAGAAAAAGAAAGCTGATGGGCAGATTTAAGAATTGGACAAAACTATTGGGAATCTTTAGCTCGTAGACTTTTAGCTGAGACATTCTCTCAAGAATTCTTAACACCGCTGCAAGAATCTGATAAGTCTTTCAGATATGTTGTTGAGCATCCAGGTTTAAAAGTATTCTTTGATGCAATTGAAGGTAAGTATGCAGATGCAACTTTAACCCCTGTTGTGGACAGACCGCAATCAGAAGTGAGAGCCAGACAAGTCAAAGACTTGTCTGGCTCTTTACTGCCAGCGATAACAGTTTCATCTCTTTGCCAAAGATATTTTGGCAAGTAGTTAAATTATAATACCAAAATAAAAAGGCTGACTAGAAACAGTCAGCCTTTTAAGAGTTTTGGTTTTATCCGAAACTATTCTAACTTACCATTTTTGAAATAGTAATAGTGATACTTTGTAGTTTTATTTGGATTGTATTCTTCATTAAATGATCCATTAAAGTATGGAGCTGCAGATCTTTTTTCATAAACATACTCATTTGAATGAGTCGATGAAACGGATCTGGATGGTTTTGGGCTTGGTGAAGAGACAGGATAACCCATTACGAAAGTAAAGTGCTCCTTTTTCATGCCTTTCCATGTGACAGGATTTCCACACATAAGGTCTTTCATTGGTGTTTTCTTTCCTTCATATGAAATTTTCTCTTTTGGATTGAATGGAAGTTGTTTTATGATGGATTGATCTACTGGACCTAAAACTAAACTCTCTGCAAACATACGGTGAGCATGAGCTTTATCTGACCATAGCTTCATTCCGCCAACACCTGACATCAAAAACTTTTTATCATTCTGAGAGAATTCAACGTAGTAGTGGCTTCCGCTTCTTAGGATATTCGTAACTGTGATTTTATCACAACGAGCAAATTCACTTGGCTTTGCATAGCCTTTTTTCTCCTCTAGATGTGGAGGGGCTTTTAAGTACCCTTGTTTATTGTGAAGTTCAGTTGCCCACTTATCTTCTACCGGCTTTGGAGTTGAGCAAGCTACAAACATTAAGGAAACTAATACTAGAGAAATTATTTTCATATAACACCTCATTTCAATACTTTTATCGGTAATTGAAACGAAATGTGTTAATAACTTTTTTTGATGTTACATAATGTTTGAGATTGAGTCTTTATGAAACAATTAAGAAGCTTCTGGAAGCATCATAATGTAGTCTTCAACAAGTTCTTTAAGCTTAGTGCGATTAAAAGGCTTTTCTAATAATACTGCTCCGCCTTTTTTTGAAATCTCAGCCTCAGAGTATTCAGAGAAACCTGTCATCATAACAATGGGAGTTTCAAGTCCCATGTCTTTCATACGATCTAGTAGTGACATTCCATCTACTTTTGGCATGCGAACATCACTAATAACACATGTATATTTTTTAGATTCAAGCATCTTGAGTGCCTCTTGGCCATTCTCAACAGCTTCTACAGAGCAATTCAATTTTTCCAGTTGCTCTTTGAGTGTATTTCTCAGAGAGGAATCATCTTCAACTAATAGTATGTGAGGTTTCATATTTTAATTTTCCTAACAACTCTGTTTCGGAATTTTTATTGAAAAAATAAAAAGATTTTGTTTGAAGTGCCGATAAGCTTGAGGAATGAGTTAAGAGAAGGTTAATTTTAAGTAAATACGACTCTTTTTGAGACGGTGCAGATATGGGAAAGTTTTTTATCCAGTTTATTAATAATAAAGCGCAAAAGATCATCATCTTTGTAGCAGCAACTGCTTATTGTTTATGGGTTCCTTACTTCCAGGCTGCAGACCCAACTCACTATGAACCAGATTGGATGCGTGTTGGATTAGCCATTCCTCTATTTATCATTACAATAATGTCTTACTACAATAATTTTTTGAATAGCAATATACGAAATATTTTTTACGTATTTGTTATACTCACAGCGACTCAATATTTGTATCTGGTTTATCGGAATCAAATTGATGAGAGTTACATCACAGGCGCTGTCGTATTACTTTTTGGTATGACGTCTGTTATTGAATCTGCGCGTTTTAAGATGTTTGTCGTCTTCTATTTTATGTTTTTGTCCTTGGTAGTCAGTTTTGCGGTTGATGGAGCTCGGATGTTTCATCCTGCAAGCAAGTCTTCATTGTTGATTATCAGTGCTGCAACTGTTGCTCTTATTGTTTTCATAACTCAGCATCTTTATGGACGTATGCAAACCATGCTAGAAAAAGAAATATCAGAGAACAACAATCTTAGAAAGTGGTCATCACTGGGTCAGATGGCGGGTGGCGTGGCTCATGAAATCAACAGTCCGCTTACATCCATATACTTTGCAGCTGATAATCTTCATGATGTGGCTCTTGAAAAAAAGCTACCTAAGGAATTCTTTGATGATATTGATAAAATTAGATCCGATGCAGAGAGAATCAGTTCAATTATGAAGGCTCTTAGATTGCTCACAAAAGAAGGTACAAAATTTGATAGGGATACGGTTCATCTCCACAAAGTGTGTCTGGATGTAATCGATTTATATAGAGATCAGTCTAAAGAAAGAAATACGCAAATACTCTTTAAAACGGAATTAACTCGCAGACCCGTTGTTATGGGAAATTCTCAATCAATTGCGCAGGTTCTGGTCAATCTTGTTAAGAATGCAATCGAAGCAATTCAGGTTCGAGATGATAAGTGGATTTCAATTACTCTATCAGAGAATAAAGATTCTTTTGTTATTCTTGTTCAAGATAGTGGGTATGGAATTCCAAAGGAAGTACAGGATCGTATCTTTGAACCGTTCTATTCAACAAAAGATATAGGTCATGGTATGGGAATTGGTTTGAGTTTATCTAGACAAATTGCAATTGCCCATGGCGGAGATTTAATTGTTGATAATACTTATAAGAATACGACATTTAAGTTAACAATTCCTAAGATTCAAAATTTTGATCTTCAAGAAGAAGCAGCCTAGTACAAAAGAAGAATTTTTAGTTGCCTAATATTTTGTAATGGCGAACAATAAATTATGTTAGATAATATTCGCCATTATATTCAACTTTGGAAACTTTCAAAAAATTATAAGTACGACCTTGATGCTATCCTTGCGCAAGCTATACCTGAGGCACCATTACATCAGAGATTAGTGTGGCTAGTAGATCTCTTACACTGGGTTCGTTATACAGGAGCCTTTCGCGAATACAAAGAAGTTGAGAATGTCAAAGTACCAGCAGCTAGGCTCAAATTTCTTTTTATGGTTCTTGATAGAAATCTTCATTGGAAGTTAAATGCAGCAAAGACTCTACGTAGCATTCTTAGAGACGTTAGAGCGGTTGATCTTTTTTCTGAGGCAGGCTTATCTGAGGAACAAAGTTTTTTAGGAGAGGTCTATAAAAGAATATCGCTCAAAATAATGCCAGATAGACCTTTGAGTGAAGGATTGTCTCCGCTTTTTGCAGCTCTTTTTCCGTATTCAACCGATGTTGAGTGGGTCGCCTCATTAGATCCGCAAATGCTACTCAGAATAATGGATTTTGTATCGTACGAGGAGACCTCTACAGAAAATTGGCGCCATCAAATGCAGCAAGACATCGAGGAGGCGCTTTTTATTTTGGCTGCACAGGTTCGTGCGATGGGAATGTCATCTGCCATTCGAAAGCGAATGGATGTGAAATCTATTCGTGAACTGCCGTTTTTTGAATTCACAAAGGAAGTGGAATCTCTTATTTCTAACTATCGAAATTCAGAACAAGATGCTTTTGCAGACCAAGTTAAAAATGTCAGAAAACTCATCTGGAAGTGTATGGATTCTTTTAACGAGGTATACAGACATCTTGATAAATACGGAGTTAACACGACTGTTGTCTTTATTTTAGAATCTGCACAAGGTAAGCTCAAAAGAATTGACGATCTTGTAACTCTTATGGGTGTGGAGTCTGTTGATCCTGAAATGCTGCTCTATTTTGTAAGTCAGCTTATTGAGGAGAATCAAGATCGACAAAGTTTAAAGTCACTCCTTCAACAGAATTTACGTTTGATTTCTCGTAAAATTGTTGATCGGAGCGCTGAAACAGGTGCTCATTATATTACTCAAAATAAGGCTGAATATGTCGGTTTATTCAAAAAGGCGTGTGGAGGTGGAGCTGTAACTGCGTTTACGGTCTTAATTAAACTCATGACATCTGCGCTTGGTCTTCCTCTTTTTATAGAAGGCTTTTTATTTTCAGTGAACTACGCTTTTAGTTTTGTGGCCATTCAGCTTGCGGGTTTTACTCTTGCAACAAAGCAGCCTGCTATGACTGGGCCAGCGATTGCTTCAAAGCTCCAGCACCTAGATGCCGGAGACTCTGTTGAAATTTTGGTTGATGAAATTGTAAAGCTCATTCGTTCCCAGATTGTAGGTATTTTAGGAAATGTTCTAGCTGTTATTCCGGTTTCATTGGTCATTTCATTTATTTATTATGCGATTACTGGATATCACATTGTCAGTTCTCCAGAAAAGGCTGCATATATTTTTCAATCTACAAATATACTGGGGCCAACCATCATATTTGCATCTTTTACGGGTATTTTACTCTGGTTATCGAGTATATTTGCTGGTTATATTGATAATTGGTTTTTCTTGAATAGAATGAAGGATGTTATTACGTATAACCTAAGACTCAATTTTGTTTTTGGTGCCGCTCGATGTAAATCGTTTGCATCCTACATGGAAAAAAATATTTCAGGATTTGCGGCGAATGTATCCTTAGGAATATTGCTTGGCCTCGTTCCACAGATTATGTCTTTTCTTGGAACTTTCCTAGATGTCCGCCACGTAACACTTTCTTCTGGAACCTTTGCGCTGGCATCTGTTTATTACGGATGGAGTGTGTTTCAGATGCAAGAATTTTGGCTAGCTTTAGTGGGAATTGGCTTTATTGGAAGTCTAAATGTTGGGGTCAGTTTTTCATTGGCCTTTTTTGTAGCAATTCGATCAAGGAATATAAAATCCATACAAAGAAAAGCTATTTATATATCAATATTGAGTCGTTTGAAAAAAGAACCTTTGAGTTTTATTTTTCCAAGAGAAAGTCTCAAAGGCCCGTAACCATTCTTATGGCAACACATGCAGCTGCTACCGTGAGAACTCCGCCTGCAAGTAAGTTTAGGTACAGAAAAGCCATAAAGCCAACAAGGCCTGCTAGTTTTCCCATTGAGATGATTTGTTCGTTGAGTTGATTGTTCATGTGTACCTCAGCATTTGATTTGAGTTTAATTTATGCTAAATTTTTAGAGAGTTCAACTCTGCAGTTTTGCTTATTATTTGCGCAATACGCAAACCGAATAGACATACTCTCCCGACTTTTCAAGGCAAACCTCACAGGATTCCTCATAAAAACTGAGGAATTTAAATTTTGGCTTGAGGTACTTAGAAAGATCAATTTCTTTAACATTTGTAAGTCCAGTGCCTAAGGCTTTACCGTAAGCTTCTTTGAGTGAAAAGAGGGATGTAAAATGATTCTCCGGTTGTTTTTCTAAGAATGAGATCTCGTTCATATGAAAAAGTTTTTTTGCAATTTGAGGAGGAAGGTTTTGCACAGTTCTTTGAACATCGACTCCAATTGGATATGCTGAAATTCCTAAAAATATCTTAGATTCAGAGTGAGAAATAGAAAAGTGAAGGGGGGTATCTTTGAGTATCCACTGGCCCGTTTCAAGCCTTAAGAGATTAGCGGATTTAATCTTAAATTCTTTTTCTAGTATAGAGTGCAGCAAGGAGTGAGATAATAAAAAAAGTTGAAGTCGTTCAGAGGATTGAAGAGTTTGTGCGTATTCGAGTTCATTTTTTGAAAGTGGTGGTAAGTCTGTCTGATTTGCAACCACGCTCACATCAAATTTAAATGTTAAGTAATCGCTATTTTTTAACTTCTCAAATTGAGACATTTTCTAAGTCCTCTAAACTCTTGATCTAATTGCTAAGATAAAAACTTATCTTTAGGCCTAACGCAACCGATAAGTTATTGCAGGTAACGAACGGTCGTGCTAATTTATAAGTACTTGTAATATATAAGTTATACGCTCAGACAGTTGGATTTAGCAAAAAACACGGAGCTAAAAAAGTGAAACCTGGAACTATAAATACTCAAAGGGCAAAGGGAGTTGAGACAAGACAACTGATTCTCTCAACGGCCATGAAAATTGCCTCAACTCATGGGATACAGGGAATTACGATTGGTGAATTGGCAAAAACAATTGGTATGTCAAAAAGTGGGTTGTTTGCACACTTTGAGAACAAAGATAATCTACAGCTAGAGATTTTAAAGATGGCTTCAGACCACTTTGTTGAAAAGGTCCTAAAGCCTGCTTTTTCAAAGCCAAAAGGGTTGCCTCGCATTCGCTCTCTTTTTGAGAACTGGATGGAGTACTTAAATGACGATAAGTACCTTCCTGGAGGCAGTATTTTTATTGCAGCTTCGTTTGAACTTGATGATCGTCCAGGTCTACTAAAAGATTTCGTTCAAAAATCACAAAATGATCTTATTCTCAATATTGAAAAAAGTGTACAGATTGCAATGGATTGTGGAGATTTTAAACCGTCAACAGATAAAAAAGAATTTGCGTGGAAGTTGTACTCTTTTGTTTTGGGTTTTCATCATTATAAGCGCATGCTTCATAGTGAGCAGGCAGAAAGTTTAATTCATAAAGCATTTGAGGATTTAATAAAAAATAATCTAGCAATCTAAAGGGTTGCTAAGAAAGTGAAGAGGAGTTTATGGAATACGGATTTTTGATTGGAGAGCCACTTGCAGTTTTTGCAGCAGTTTTTTTGGTGCTCTTATTTGGCTACAAAGGAGCACCGTTAGTATTGTGGTCAGCGCTGACTTTGGCAATACTGTTTGGTTTTGGGGCGCCCGTTTGGCTTTCGGGTGTAGCCGTTGCTGCACTCGTGATTTTAAATGTGAAGCCAATTCGCTCTTATGTCCTCTCATTACCAGTCATGAAGCTAATGAGTGCCCTTGGTTTTTTACCAAAGATTTCGGCAACAGAAAGAACTGCGCTTGAGGCTGGAGTAGTTTGGGTAGAAGCTGATTTGTTTTCTGGTAAACCCGATTTTAAGAAAATAATGAAAGAACCATATCCAGAACTTACTAAGGAAGAAAAAGATTTTGTGAATGGGCCAGTAGAAAAAGTTTGTGAAATGGCTAATGACTGGGAGATGTGGCAAACGCGTGAAATACCAGAGAATGTTTGGAAATATATTAAAGAGCAAAAATTCTTGGGGATGATTATCCCAAAAGAATACGGTGGTTTGGGTTTTTCGGCCCTAGCACATTCAGAGGTTATTCAAAAACTTGCAACACGCTCTGTTCCTATGTGTGTGACTGTGATGGTTCCAAATTCTCTAGGACCAGCAGAGCTTCTTATCCATTATGGAACAGAAAAACAAAAGAAAGAACTTTTACCTAAACTCGCAATTGGCGAACACATACCGTGCTTTGCCTTAACAGAGCCACAAGCTGGATCAGATGCGGGAGCTTTACAGTCTGAAGGGATCCTTTTTAAAGGACCAGATGGCAAGTTAGCGATACGCCTTAATTGGAATAAACGTTGGATTACACTTGCAGCTATTTCGACAATTCTTGGATTGGCGTTCCGTCTACGTGACCCTGAAAATTTACTTGGAAAAGGTGAAGACGTGGGTATTACATGTGCGCTGATTCCAACTCAAACTCCAGGTGTAATTATTGGGAAACGACATGATCCTTTGAATGTTCCATTTTACAACTGTCCAACTCAAGGTAAAGATGTTGTGATTAGTGTAGAAGACCACGTTGTTGGAGCCGTTGAAGGTTGTGGCTTGGGTTGGTCAATGCTGATGGAATGTTTGTCTGCTGGACGTGGAATTTCTTTACCCGCACAATCTGCTGGGGGCGGAAAGTACTACACGAGAGTTGTTACGAATCATGCGACTATTCGTAAGCAATTCGGTATATCAATTGGTAAGTTTGAAGGCGTAGAGGAGCCTATTGCACGCATTGCAGGTTACAATTACTTACTA
>CAUJDY010000016.1 GCA_963169805.1 Bdellovibrionota bacterium
AAGTTATGAAAATAGATACAAAATCCTACTGGCACATCTCCCTCATATCCCAACAAACATTTAGGCCCGCCCGGTGTTCTAAAAAAGCTTTCTTCTAAGATTGCCTCCGTCGCCGTAACTTCATGAGCAAGTTTTTCATAAACAGCTAATTCCTGAATAAACTGCAAAATGAGCCCTACGTCTGTTTTTTGGGCCGGCCTTACCTGAAAAGACATTTTCACCTCGATTGCTACGATTTGGAGTGCGTCAGTTTTAACTAAATTATTGATTGCGCACAAGGATTGAGAAAATATGACAAAAATGATGTTACTACCGGATTTTAATCACTTCTATTTTATTCGACACGGCCGCACTGACGCAAATGATCTGCAGCTTATGGCCGGTGGAACCAACGATATCCCTATAAATGCAACAGGGCATGCCCAAGCAATTAACGCAGCCTTGATTCTTAAAAATCAGTGTTCTGATATTCAAAGCATCTGCTCTAGCTCTATGACACGAGCTCAACAAACTGCAAATATCATTCTTTCTCAGCTAAACCGCCCCCTCCAAACTGAAGACGACTTAATTGAATGGAAATTTGGAGAGTGGGAAGGCCGAACCTGGACAGAAATCAGCCCTTTGTTTTTAGATGATAATGCAGAGCCTGAGCAAGGCGAGGGACGCGAAGAGTTCAAGATGCGAGTATTGAGTGGCTTGCAAAAGGCCTTGCAACTCCCTCACCCTGTACTTATCGTAGCCCACGGAGGCGTTTGGTATATGATTCAAAAAATTTTTAATTTACCACTGAAAAAGACCGACAACTGCCAAATCTTTAAAATCTACAAGCAAAATCATGGTCAATACTCTTACTACGAAGTGACATTATGAGCATAAATGTTCTGGTCACTGGAGGAGCTGGATATATTGGCTCTCACACATGTAAATATATAAAATCAAAAGGATTGAATCCAATTGTCTATGATAATTTTGTCTACGGTCACAAAAAAGCAGTTCAATGGGGTCCGTATATAGAGGGTGATTTATTGGATACGGAGCTTGTCCAAAAAACATTGAAAGAAAATAATATCCAAGGGGTTATTCACTTTGCAGCTTATGCATACGTTGGAGAATCTGTACAGAATCCTATCAAATACTATGAAAATAATGTGATGGGCTCTTTATCGTTACTAAAAGCTATGAGAGAAACCAACGTATCAAAAATAGTATTTTCGAGTACATGCGCTACTTATGGTATACCTCAAAAGATACCAATTACAGAGGATATGCCTCAAAATCCTATCAACCCATATGGCCAAACAAAGCTCATCGTTGAAAATATCCTACAGGATTACGGCTTAGCATATGGATTAAAAAGTGTAGCCTTGCGATACTTTAACGCCGCAGGAGCAAGTCCAGAATCTGAAATCGGCGAAGACCACACACCAGAAACTCATGCCATTCCGCTTGCACTAGAATCTGCGATTACGGGACGAGAGTTCAAAGTATTTGGAACAGATTATCCGACTCCCGATGGAACCTGCATAAGAGATTATATTCACGTTGATGATTTAGCCTCGGCTCACTATCTTGCTTTTAAGTATCTTGAGGAGAGTCGTCAAAATTTTACAGCATTCAACCTTGGCACAGGAAAAGGAACTTCAGTAAAGGATATTTTAAGCGCAGTACATAAAGTGAGCGGGAAAGATGTAAACGCTACTTTTGCACCAAGAAGAGCGGGAGATCCTGCTCAACTTGTAGCAGACTCACAAAAAATTCAATCCGTTTTAGGTTGGAAGCCAATATACACAGACATCCACAAAACAATTGAGACCGCATATAAATGGGAAATTAAAAAAAGAGATTACAAATAATATGATAACAACATACCTCGTCTATCAAGCCTACGGGAAAAAAACTATTTTAGATCAAACTCTTTATTCTATTCTTTCTGCAATTCCTTTTATTCAAAATGAAAATCTTAACATTCAGATTGTGATATACACAGATAACTCGAACTACTTCCAAAAGTTCTTATCTTCTTTTAATTTTATAAAATACGAACCACTTACTGAGCAAAAAAGAACCGAATGGCTAGGAAGGATTAAATTCGTACATAGACTTAAAATTGAAATGCTAAAAGATTGTTCGCAAAAATATAAAGGACACATACTCTACTTAGACGGAGATACTTATTTCACAAAAAGCCCTCTTTCTATAATTGAAAGAATTCAACCCTCAATTAGCGTCATGCATATTTACGAGGATCAACTGAAGCCTGCAAAACTTCTTTTAACAAAAAAACTCTACAAATTTTTATACAAAAATCCTATCTTTGTGGACGGTGAACTTCTCAAGTTCAAAGAAGAAACGCAAATGTGGAACGCAGGTGTTATAGGTGTTCATCAAAACTTCACTTGGGTCTTTGATAAAATCATTAAAATGACAGATGAACTTTATAGCAAATACCCTAAGCATATAATGGAGCAGTTTGCAGTCTCTTATTATTTACAAAGGCACACGCATATTGTTGCTTGCGATGATGTGATCGAACATTACTGGATGCAAAAAGAAATCTATCCAGACCTGATTTCAAAGTATATTGATTCATGCAATAGCTATGAATCATTTGTAAAGAATTTAGGAAGCCTTATACTTCCGCACAGAATCTACAAAAATCCATATGCAACACTTCGAATGAGGATATATCAAAAGGTCCCTGCACTACGGCCCCTTATCTCTAAACTTAATAAAATAATAGAATCTCCGAGCTTTGATTAGCTTTACACACGGCTGTATTTATCAATTCTAGAAAAGACGTAGATAGACAGAAGAGTTGCCGCGAATGCAATGTAACCAACATAATTATAGCCAGTTAGACTTCGATCTACATTCGTTGTAATAATGAAGCCGGCAAGCTGAGCCGCTAAACCGGACCCCATTTGCTGGAGGGCCGAATTTAAACTCATATACCCACCACGATACTTAGGCTCAATCAAATTTGTGAGTGCAGAGACAGTTGGAATAAATCGCGCAGAACCCATAATAAAAAAACCAGTCGTTACCGTTAGCGCCCAAAATTCAGTTGAGGGTGCCATATGTGTAAATAACAAAATTGGAATCACTGCAAATATTGCCGTTCTGCTATAAACATAAAACGGAGTTGCTCTATCAACCCAGCGCCCTACCACATAGGAGCTACCTATAGTTGCAAGTCCACCTATCATATAAACTAAAAAGAGTTTTTCTTCCGGAAATCCAACATTAAAAACTAAGTATGGAGAAATAAATGGAATCACAGAAAAGTGCGCTAGCATGAGTACGGGATATATCATCAACCCTCTTACAAGTTTTTTGTGCTGCAAAATATATTTATAAATTGCAAAATCATCGCGTCCTTCTTTGGCCTGAATATGAGACGTCATATTGGGTAATACCATGTATTGCAAAAACAGAAAAAATAGTCCTACATAAACAACAACTCGAAATGGATAATGCCAATCGCTCAGCTGAGCAAAGTATAGTCCCAAGGGAACTCCCACAACACTCGCCGCGGAGAATGAACCCATAATTATAGCCGTACTTCTTCCGCGAAATTGAGATGGGATTAAATCTCCAGAAATGGCATAAACTTGTGCTCCTAATAGGCCACCAAAAAATCCTGTAAAACCTCTCGCAAGCATGAGTTGTAAAGATGATGCGGACATTGCGCATAAGTAGGTTCCCATAAGAAACCCAATATAAACTAACATAAAGGATTTCTTTCTATCAAAACGATCTAAGAAAAAAGAGGCAAATACAGCTGAAATTCCGCCCATCAGAGAATACGCAGATACAATCCAACTAAATTCAACAGTTGTAATAGAAAATGCTCGGATTAACTGAGGCCCCAAAGGCATAATAATCATAAAATCAACAATGACTGTAAACTGAACTGCCGCTAATAAAAACAACACCTTGAGCATCTTTGAAGTCATTCAACAACCACATCTTTACGATTAAATCTTTCTATATAATGACATCTTTGACAAAGATCTTCAATCAAATGTCCAGTATCGAATCCCTCACGCATTTTTACAGATCGCTCTGATTTTAGAATAGATTGAATGGGTGTATCCAAACAATTACCCAATGCCAAGTTTGCCTCTTTATCTAAACAGCAGGCCACCACAGTTCCATCTGAATGTACCCCAATGTGATGATTGAGCGCATGGCAAGTTCCTCGCAACTGCCTGATAGGTTGATCTAATGTTGGCCAAATGAATCGACTATCAAAGTGGATATAAACTCTTCCAGAAATTTTGTGTCCCTTTTTACGTCGGATATCAACCTTGATATTTTTGAAACTAAAAGAAAATTTAGATTCAATATATTGTCTTATTTTTATATTTTTCTCAGAAAGCGCAAGTGGATCACTTAAATCCCAAACACGCAAATTGACATACGTCTGTGGTTTTTCATTTTGAAGTAACTCAATCAATTCAAAAACCTTATCAAGATAGGGCTTAATTTCTGCCTCTGGATAGTTAGCTTCAAAACTATGAACGGATATATTGATTTGCCCAATAGCAGGACTTAGTAATTCTTTAAGTTTTCGAGAGATTAAAGTTCCATTTGTGGTTAATTCGATAAAAACATTATGTTTCTCACATATTTTTAATATCTCAGCAAAGTGAGGGTGTCCCAAAGGCTCACCCATAAGATGCAAACAAACTCTTTGAGTCAAGGGAGCCATTTGTTTGAGAACTGTCTCGAAGTCTTCTAAAGACATGAGTTTTTTATCTCTTTCAACGGCGGGGCAAAAATCACACTGCAAATTGCAGATATTTGAAATTTCGATGTACACCTTCTGAAACACTAAAGACTCCAAGAAATTTTTTCGAGCTGCTCAGCTTCTTGTGCCCAGTAAGCATAACTTTCGAAATTTGGGAATAATCGAGGAAAACTAGGATCACTCCAGCGAGTGGCAATCCACCTTGCATAGTACATAATTCTAAGTCCTCTTAATGGCTCAAATAATTCTTTTTGAGAAATATCAAATTCTCTAAGCTCATCATAGCCCTCTAAAATTTGATCTAACTCGTCTTCAAAGTTTTCTCTGTCTAACAGCATCCAGAAATCTTGAGCTTCAACACCATTAATGGAGTCATCAAAATCTACAAAGAAAAAATCCTGCTCATTATTAAGCAAGTTTCCCTTATGACAATCTCCATGAATTCTAATTTGAGAGTACTGACCAAGTCTTTCATCTAAAAAATTTAAAATATCCTGAGCCGCAGAAAAATATCGGCTTGATACTTCGGGCGCAACCCACTCACTCAGGACATCAAGACTCTCATATCCATAGAAATCTGTCGTCAAGGAAGGGCGATGGCTAAATTGAAACTGAGCGCCAACATTATGGAGACGAGCCAATGTTCGTCCCACTTTCTGCAACTCTCCTGGCAAAAACTCCTGCGGCATCCGTCCTTTGAACTTGGGATACAAGCAAAAGAAAGATTTCTGATCTTTCAACTCGAAAAGACTTTTATTCGCAAAACTCATTGGCTGCACAACATGCACACCCGATGAAGCTAAATCTGCCATAAATTGATGCTCTTCAATAAGAGCTTTTTCAGGCCATCTATTCGATCGATAAAACTTTGCTATAATGCGATCACCATTTTCAAGTTTTAAATCAAAAACTCGGTTCTCATAGGAGTTGAGCTGAGTCATCTCTCCAGTTGGCTGCAGCCCAAGAGTTTCAACTGAGTTAAGTATAAAATCTGGAGTTAGATACTGAAAACTCAATCTATACTCCCAGAAAAAAATAATTTATGACATTGATCCAAGAGCTTGAGATAATCATCTTGTGCTATGTACCTTCCACCTAGAGATTCCGTTACAGGCGTGACCATTTGTATGTCCATCCAAAATCGTTTCTGACTTTTAAGATACCGAACCATTTCAATAAAACAAAGCTTTGAAACATTATCTTCCAAACCAAACATACTCTCTCCACTAAATACTCCACATACATCCACTCCGTAAAGGCCTCCAATTAACTTATCATTTTTCCAACACTCGACTGACAAACAGTAGCCTAAACTAAAAAGTTCCGCATACGCTTCTTTCATTTCATCCGTTATCCACGTCCCTTTTTGCCCCTTACGCGTAACCGTTGAACAGCCAGAAACAACCTCTTGAAATGCTTTATTCACAGTAAATGTATAAGTCATTTTTTTTTGTAACTTTGCAAGGCTTTTAGGAATATGAAGATCTTTAAAAAAAAGAACTCCTCGCTCCTTTGGAGAAAACCACAAAAGTGGCAATCCTTCGTGTGGCCAAGGAAATATCCCATGAAAGTACGCATCCAACAGTATCTCGGGAAATAACTCCCCTCCAAAGCACAATAGACCATCCGCGTCCGACTGTTGAGGGCTGGGGAACTGTGATTTTTTGGAAAGAGTTTTTATGTAGCTTTGCAATTGTCGCATAGTCCACATTCCTTCTCTAGTGATACAGAAAAATACTCCATGATATGCTTAACACGGCATGATTTAGCGTTCAAAAATTGAACCATCTTTAACAGTTTCATTTGATCATTTTTAAGTTGTCGATCGATCACCGTCGAATCGATCAACTGATTGGGAATATCTTTAAGAATACGTATATTTCTATCCTCAAGATCTCCCTCAGTTACACTCCAACGGTCAAACAGATTAAGAACCGTTTCTAATCTAAAATCTTTCTTATTTTTAAATAACAATCTTTCTCGCAGTCCTTGCAATCCTAATGCATTGGCAGTTCCATCTTTAATCAACATAAAAACTGTTCGAATAAACTCCACATCTGGATTGGCCCACTTCACAAACTCCATTTGTATAGAAATATCATCCTCATCATACAACAAGAAAGTTTCTGCCTGTAAGCCATCTCTCCCTGCCCGGCCAACCTCTTGGTAGTAGGCCTCAATTGAGCCCGGCACTTCTGCATGAATAACATGTCTAATATTTTGCTTATCAATTCCCAAACCAAATGCAGGGGTTGCAAGAATGAGATCAACCTCCCCATTGAGAAAAACTCTCTGCGCTCCATTACGTAGAGATCTTTTCATTTGGCTATGGTAAGTCACATGCTCAATCTCAAGCATTTCTGAAAATTTTTCGAGTGTTGATATTAAACTAAAATAGATGATAGTTGGTCCTTGCAGTTTTATCTTTTTAAATGCCTCAAGCTTTCCTTCAAGTGAATAGCACTCAAGAATATTTAACGATAAATTTGTTCTCAAAAATCCTTGAGAAATCGTTTGGATGGGATGAGCCCTTAAATGCTTAATAATATCCGCTTGTACATCGGGAGTGGCCGTGGCCGTCAGTGCCATTAATGGTGGTTTTTTTAAACTCTCCCAAACCTCACCCATACGTGTAAATTCAGGTCTAAAATCGTGTCCCCACTCTGAAATACAATGAGCTTCATCCACAGCAAATAAGGAAATTTGGTTTGGCTTTAAAGCCTCCAAAAACTCAGGAACACGAAAGCGTTCAGGAGAAACAAAGATCAGCTGGTACTTTTGTTCTTTCAATTTTTGGTATCGCTTCTCTCGTTCGTCCTGAGACAATAGAGAATGAATGTCACCTGCGGATATGCCTAGTTTTTGAGCTTTAGAGGCCTGGTCTCTCATCAGCGCTATGAGTGGAGAAACCACAACAACAAGACCCGGCTTAACAAGTGCTACGCCTTGGTAACAGAAACTTTTTCCCATCCCAGTTGGCATCAGAACTAGCGAATGCTGCCCCATAAAGGCCGATTGTAAAACCTGCTCTTGACCCCCGCGAAAATGCGAGTAGCCAAGGGCATTCATTTTTTCTTTCAGTCTTTGAAGCAACTCTGAGGCATTCTGCATTTACTTAAAGTAACCTTTTAAGTCTTAATTTTCATCTGTTATTTCAATAATTTACAGAAGTATGTAAAACCCTCTTAAAACAGGCACCCTTATAAATATCGAGGCTTGCGGGATATTTTTTCAGAGAGTTTAAGATCTCGAATTCTCTGAACTTTCGTACTTATCCCCGAATCAATCCCATCACCATATACCCTTTGATTATTACAAATCGTTATGTTAACTATTTGCACTTCGTATATTAGAAAAGATTCGAAGTAATATTAACCAATTAAACTATTTTTGAGGACAAGACATGTCACAAGAGAAAACACCACTAGAGCTTGTGCGAAATATTGGTATTTCTGCACACATCGATTCCGGAAAAACGACTCTCACGGAACGTATTTTATACTATACTGGTCGTATTCACCAAATTCACGAGGTTCGTGGTAAAGACGGTGTTGGCGCAAAGATGGACTCTATGGATCTTGAAAGAGAAAAAGGGATCACAATTAAGTCTGCTGCGACTTACTGCCGCTGGAAACAATACCAAATTAACATTATCGATACACCGGGACACGTTGACTTTACAGTGGAAGTGGAGAGATCTCTTCGCGTTTTGGATGGCGCTATTCTTGTTCTTTGCTCAGTGTCTGGAGTTCAAGCTCAAACTTTGACTGTGGATAGACAGATGAAGCGTTATAAGGTTCCACGTCTTGCATTTGTAAACAAATGCGACCGCGTTGGTGCAAACCCTAAGCGTGTTACAGCTCAAATCCGTGAAAAATTAAAACTTAATGCAGCGATGGTCCAAATTCCAATTGGCCTTGAAGATGCTCATGTGGGTCAGGTTGACCTTCTCAAAATGAAGGCTTTCTACTACGAGGGTGACAACGGAGAAACAGTTGTTGAAAGAGATATCCCTGCAGAACTTCTTGATGACGCAACAGCAATGAGACAAGAACTCGTCGGCGTGGTAGCTGATTTTGATGAAGCTATTGGCGAAAAATTCTTAATGGAAGAAGACATCTCAGCTGAAGAACTTCAAAAAGCAATACGCAAAGGAAGCCTTGAATTAAAATTTGTACCTGTATTTTGCGGATCAGCTTACAAAAACAAAGGGATTCAATTACTACTTGATGGAGTAGGAAACTACCTTCCAAATCCGAAAGAAATCGAAAACGTTGCTCTCAACCAAGAAAAGGCTGAAGAGAAAATCGTTCTCGAATCAACAAGCGAAAAACCTCTTGTTATGCTCGCTTTTAAACTTGAGAAATCTCCATATGGACAGTTAACGTTCATGAGAATTTATCAAGGTCGAGTCAAAAAGGGTGATATGATTTATAACATGAATGACGGTAAGAAAGTAAAAGTACCGCGCCTTGTCCGTATGCACTCAGACGAAATGGAAGATATTGAATCAGCGGAAGCAGGAGATATCATAGCTATGTTTGGCGTAGACTGTGCTTCAGGAGATACATTTACTGATGGTCAGTTAAACGTAACTCTAGAATCTATGTTTGTCCCAGATCCAGTTATTTCCTTGGCCGTAGCTCCTAAGAAAAAAGAGGACGCAAACAACTTCTCTAAGGCTTTGAACAAGTTTACTAAAGAAGATCCTACATTTCATGTTCACCGAGATGAAGAATCTGGTGAAACGATCATTTCTGGAATGGGAGAGCTTCACTTGGAAATTTATGTTGAACGTATGAAGCGAGAATTCGATTGTGAAGTTGTTACTGGTAAACCTCAAGTTGCCTTCAGAGAAACTATTTCTAAATCTACAGACTTCATGACTGTTCACAAAAAACAAACTGGTGGTGCTGGTCAGTACGCTAAAATTGGCGGAACAATGGCTCCATTAGCAGCTGACGAAAATGGCGAGGTAAAGCCTTACGAGTTCGTTGATGACATCGTGGGTGGATCTATTCCGAGAGAATTTATCCCTGCGTGTGATAAAGGATTCCAGGAACAGCTTAAAAAAGGACTTCTTGTTGGAGCTCCTGTAATTGGCGTTCAAATGACAATTAATGACGGTGGATTCCACGCGGTTGACTCGTCTGAAATGGCATTTAGAATTTGCGCTCAAACAGCTGTAAGAGAAGCCTACATGCAAGCTGGACCAACTATTCTTGAGCCAATCATGAATGTTGAAGTTGTTGTCCCAGAAGAATTCCAAGGCGCAGTGATTGGTCAGTTAAACCAACGCCGTGGTGTGATTTTAGGATCATCTACTCAAGATAATGAAACGATTATTGATTCTGAAGTACCTTTAACAGAGATGTTTGGATACTCAACAGATCTACGCTCTGCAACGCAAGGTAAGGGACAGTTTACTATGGAGTTTAAAAAATACTCCCCTGTTCCTAGAAACGTTCAGGAAGAGATGATTAAAGCGTACCAAAAGAAACGAGCTGAGGAGAATAAGTAAGTCTTATAGATTTACTATTCTCTAACAGAGAAGCCCAGTGCCTTGCATTGGGCTTTTTTTTATGTAAATCTCCTTCTAATATGCTTAAAATATTTTTTCTGAACGCTGTACTCGTCATTATGTCTGGGTGTGCAGTTGCTCCCTTCAACTCCCCAACAACAGCACGCAGCTTAGGACAAGGGAATTCAGAAATTAATTTCGGATTATCTCCAGCTCTCTTTATCTCAGGTAGTATGGGTCTTCTAGAGCATTTTGATGTTGGAGCCTCTGTAGAGCTTCAATTTGGTATTGTTGGATCTGCTTTTGCAAAATATTCTTTTATTGATAACCCAGATCGGTCCTCTCTTGCCTTGTATGCTGGTATTTTTGCAGCAGATGCAGTGGCAAATTCAAAGGGTTTTATGATTGGCCCCGTTTATAGTTATTTGTCTAACTCCTTTGAACCTTATCTGGGGATGTATTTTAACTATGTTGATTTTGAAAAAATAGATCCAAATGATAATGATATTGAGGATCTTAATGATGTTGTTGACGAAGTCGTAGCACTCAACTCTGGTGGATCAACTTATTATCTTGATACGACCGTAGGTTTTAATTATTGGATCTCAGAGAAAACAAAGTTTTATCTCTATGCCAAGAATCTTTACTTTATGGAATATTCATTCTCAGATCATAACGTTTGGCTTGTAGGAACAGGACTTGGATTTAAAATGGGTAGTAATTTATGACCTTATTTTTTGTATATATATTATTAGCACTGCTCGCTTCATTTATGTGTTCTATTCTGGAAGCCATCATGCTGACAGTTACACATGCCCATATTGAAATTTTAAAAAAGAAAAAAGTTGCAGCAGGATTTATACTCGAACAACTCAAAGATAAAATAGACCAGCCACTTGCTGCGATTCTCACACTAAATACCGTAGCCCACACTGCGGCTGCCACAATTGTTGGAGCCGAGGTCCACAAACAATACGGTGATGAATTTACAGCCATAGCCTCTGCAGTTCTGACTATTGTTATTCTCGTATTTACAGAAATATTACCTAAAACTATCGGAGCAAACTATTGGAAAACCATGTGTATTCCAGCCGCCTACATTTGTAATATTTTAGTTAAAATCCTGTACCCGTTTGTACTCATGTCTAAAAGTATATCGCGTATTTTTGGAGCAAAAAGACTTCATCAACAGCGTATTACACGCGAGGAAATGCTTGCACATGTTGAAATTGGCGAAACAGAGGGCATACTTCAGAAAAAAGAAACTCTCATTATCAAAAACTTACTACGCCTTAATAGTATTTATGTAAAAGACGTCATGACTCCAAGATCAGTTTTAGTTACGTTCTCAAAAGACCTCACTATACAAGAAGTCATCAACGAATATAAATCTGTCCCATTTTCTAGAATTCCTATTTTTGATAAAGATATAGATCACGTTGTTGGAATGGTATTTCGTTTCGAATTTTTAGAACATTTTGGAAATGACAAAATGAATATGAAGCTAGAGGAATTCTCTCATCCCATTCACACTATTCACCAGAACCAATCAGTTGCTCTCACTATTGATGAATTCATTAAGCGCAGAGAACATATGTTTCTAGCAGTTGATGACTATGGAACCACCATGGGAATTGTAACACTCGAAGATACGATTGAGACGTTACTTGGCGTCGAAATTATGGATGAAACAGACGATATTGCTGATATGAGAAAGTTTGCGCTTGAAAGATGGGAAAAAAGACAGCTTGAGATTGAGCAGCACAAAAAAATTCTTCATAAGAAAACATGAACTCAAAACCTATCCTTATTTACACAACAGTACAAAATTGCAGTGAAGCAAGCCTAATTTCAAAGATTTTGCTAGAGAAAAAACTTTGTGCGTGTACGAATATTATAGAAAATATGACATCTCATTTTGTGTGGGATAACAAACCCCAAACATCTTCAGAAACAATACTTCTAATTAAAACATTTGAATCTTTTTTTGACGACATCTCTGTGGTTATTAAAGAAAACCATTCCTATAGCACCCCGGCCATTCTGAGTATCCCCATACAACACATTGACAACAATTACCTTCAATGGATGCTAAGTTCCACAAAGTAAGTAGGCCCCTATCTTGCAAAAAAACTGAATATAGCTACTCAGAGCAATATGACTCGAATTGAGCTCTGATGTTGGCTAAGATGTTTACATCTGAAAACGCAAAAAGGACAAAAATGGCTCATTGGTTTAAATACGCATTTAGCATCTTAATACAAAGCTTACAGACAGCCTTGGCGTATTCAGACGTAACCAAAAAATACATTCATAATATCTCAGATTTTCAGTACCATACCGCTCACCACATACAAAATGTTATCTCCTTAGGATTATTTCTACACTCAAATCCTAGTACCAGACACTATTTTTCAGATCTCACAAGAGAAGCTGTTGTTGAGTATCTTTCACTACATGATTCATCTAAGAGAATGCCTCTAGCAGAATTGCAAAACTACAAATATACAAACGAACAAACAATAGAAGAGCGTCTTTTCAGTTTCTACGGAAAAGATAAGGACCAACTTCCCCCTCAACAACAGGACGAACTTAAGCAAATAATTGAAGAACTCAATAGAATTGACACTCTTGTAAGTCGAAGATTTTTGTACAAAAAGGGGTACATTTTAAATAGTCGCATAACTGCAAAAGGCATGAAGCTAATAATAATTGAACAAGTCGCTGATTTAGTTGAGAGAACTAAAAACCCTGTTTCGATTGAAGAATTTGGCAAAATGATGAAGTCGCCTGAAGTTTATGTAAAAGAAAGTCGTCGTCCAGAATTTTTTCGTCTCTTAATGAATCACTATCACGAAATTGCAGACCACAGATATCAGGATATTCTAATTGCACGCCACCCAATCGTCGACTGCAAACGCTTCTTCGAATAAAAGGTACCTGGTTACTTTTGAGAACTATACGGGTTAATTTTATTTTTATCTCTTCTATACTCAATTTAAAAACAAACCTATACCCTATAATTCCCAAAAGTAACCAGGTACCTTTTTGATACATTATTTCGTATTTTTGCCTACAGTGGAAAATATCTGCTATTCTGTAAAGTAGAGGTACGTATGCGTTTAGAATTTGAATTTGTGGATTTCAATCCACGCAAACATTTTAAAGAAAAAGCTAATTTAGCGCTTAAAAAAATATACGAAAAAATGCCTTGCGATACTGTATGCGAAGCAACCTGTACTTACTATTCACACTACTTTTTCTTCCAAGTAATATTCTATGATAGGGATCAAAAATTTGAAGCTCAATGCATTTTAAACCCTAAAAAAGAGGATACTAGAGATCGAAATTGGCAAATTAAAGCTATTGATAAACTTGAAGAACAATTGGATTTAAAACTACAAAAATGGCTAGCTGAGCGCGAAATTGATGTAAACGAAAAGAAAGCTGCTTAGGCGTTACTTTTCAGCTACTACATACGCAATCCAGGAGTCACACTCCTCACCTTTTTCGGTTGGAGTAAACTCGCCATTACCTTCACCTTTTGAGTTAGTCCCTTCCCAATAGACTGTTGTTTTCTTAAAACCAGCTTCTATTAAGATCTCTCTAAGTTCTGGAATGGTCCACATACGCCAGTCGTAATAGAAAAGCTTTTCCATTTTCTTTTGACCTTTGAGCTTAAAGTGTATGTAAAACTCTGCCTCATTTGTAATTGGATTAAAATTTACTTGATCCCAGTAGTAAGAGAAATCCTTATGAATTGTTTCTTCCTCAATTGCCGCCTGACACTGACCACCGCCAAAACAATCTATAATGAAAATCCCATCCTTATTAACGTGCTCATAAGCATTTTTAAAATACTTTAGGAGCTCATTTCTTTTTTTAAACAAGTAATAAGAAAAATTAACGGCTACACAAATATCTGTAGACGGAAGTTTTTTATCTAAGACATTCTTATTGTAAACATGCAATCGGCTTTGCTCCTCAGCTTTGAGCTGAGGTAAATAGTTTTTCTTTCCATACTCAAGTGGCTCTTTATCTAGATCAATTGCATAAGCTTCAAAGGATTTATCCAGCTTAACCCACGCACAACTAATTGCAAACGTCCCACAAAAATCTTCTCTTAGAGAAACCGGTTTTTTCTTTCTTATTTGCTTGTACGTTTTTAAGTAAAAATCAACATCCCCTTCAGGATTTTGAACGGACTCTTTATAATAAGAATATTTATCAAATTCTTTAGCCATTATGGAACGTCTGATAGAACTTCTAAAATTGCTTCTTGTATATCATGCTTATGAGGTACGGAGGCTTCCTCAAGATTTGGGTGAAGGCCGATTCCAGGCACCTGCTTGCCTGCATGAACTTTTGGCCTTGCATAAAGATCATAAAATAATTCCTGAGTTGCTCTGTAAGCTAAATGTTCACCAAAGTTTGTAACCTCTGTATCTTCATTCACAAAAAGCACTCTTTTAGTTTTTAAAATTGATTTTTTAATAGTTTGCCAGTCATACGGATAAATAGATCTCAAGTCTATAACTTCTAAAGAGCGGCCATTTGCTTTCATTTCACGAGCGATCTCCTCACATATCAATAATGTGCGCCCATAACTTACAACAGTCAGATCTGTCCCTTCTTGTACAATTTTTGCTTTGCCAATCTCAACTCTATAATCTTGAACCAAAGGCCATTTTGCTTTCCATTGAGAACGATCTCCAAGTGGCGCATCTATCATATTTTTTAACTCTTGCTCACTCTCTGGCTCTCCAGGAATGAGGTCCTTTCCCTTTACTCTCATCAAAGCCTTGGGCTTTAAGTATAGTACCGGGTTTGGGTCCTCAATTGCTGAGAGCATAAGTCCGTATGCATCCAACGGATTTGATGGCATCACAATTTTCCATCCTGGTAATCTAGAAGCCCACGCATCAAGACTATGACTGTGATACATTGAACCACGAATTCCAGCCCCTACAGGAGTCATTACAACAAGCGGAAAATCCACTTGCCCATTCACTGCCCACTTCGTGTTACCAATAATTTTAAGTAAATCTATTGTATTAAAAATATAATCACAAAATTGAATTTCAGCTACACAACGCTCGCCTGTCATAGCAATGCCTGTTGCCATACCAATAATTCCTCTTTCATCAAGAGGTGTATTCCATGTTGTAGAGAGACCTTGAGTAGCAGTAAAAACTCCTCCTAAAGGAGCTCCAACATCTTGGCCAAAAATATCTTTTACATTGAGATGTTTTTCACCGTAATGAAGTGCGAGTCGAATCGCTTGCGCCATATTTGCCATTAGAACTTTCTCCAGTCTGCATTTTCATTATTAGCGTAAACATGATCCCAAATAGATTCTGGAGTTGGTACAGGTTCTTTTCGAACAGTCTCCCAATCACGTTTCGATTGTTCATCATACTTTGTATAAAGCTCTTTAATTGCAGATTCTTTAATGTAGTCATTCGACAAAAGTTTTTGTTCAAACATTTTAAGAGGGTCTTCTTCAAAGCTTACAAAATTAGCTCCTGAAGCAGAAGAGTGACCATACAATCGTGAGACAAATATTTCTGCAAGAACGGGTTTTCTTTCTTTACGAATATAGTCCATCTCTTCTTTCATTTTAATATAGGATTCTTCTGGGTCATTCCCATATATCGTTGCTGTACGTATTCCAAAAGCCTTACCACGGTCAGCAATATACTTCTCCCCATGCTGACTATCATAGTCGGTAGATATTCCCCATTTATTGTTTTGAACAGTAATAAAAATCGGAAGTTCATTTCCAGGACGTGAGGACCAAACTAAGCAACTTGCAAAGTCTCCCTCAGCTGTACCCGCGTCACCGCCAGATACCACTGTAATTCCCTTTGCTTTATTTCTTTTTTGTACCCACGCAGTACCCAATGCATGGCCATACTGAACTTCAATCGGGGATGTTACAGGTGCAACATTCCACTCTGGAAAACAATAGTGATTTGAAAAGTTTCTACCGCCTGTACATCTGTCTGTTGCGCGGTTCATGATGAGCCGAATAGAATCTATCATTTCCATACCCATTGCAATGAGTGTGGGGGTTGCACGGTAGTGCAAATGAAGCCAATCGTGTTGTATGCCTTGTCCTTTGTTAACAAGTAAACCAAGTGGCACACCGAATGCTTCCTCACCTGGGCCACCGATCCAGAAGAAAGCCTCTCCCATTTTGTAGATCTTAATAAGCCGCTCTTCTAAAACTCGCGACTTGACCATAAGATCATGCATGTAAAGAAGCTGTTCTTTTGGCAAATAAAATTTGTTTTTTTTTGCACTAGTAGACTGAGAGATCTTTTGCGAAGGCATAGCTTTAGTTTTTTCCATAATAAATAGGTATGACAGGCGGGCCATCTTATCAACCCCCAAAAGATACGGCGCCACTGTTGGTTTAGCTTTGCGTTATAATCTATAACGCAAAGCTAAACCAACAGTGGCGCCGTATCTATTAGTTATTTTTTTGGGCAACTACGTTGTCTTTTGGATTCACCACCAACCAATCTGTCATAATATCTACAGCCTCATTAACATCTGGCCTTTTAAGATATTCTTCCAAACGCTTCTTTGGATCATTCCTGACAGCTTTTTTCTCTTTTTCTTCTTTCTGCTTTTCTTTGTCGTCTAAGATATCTTCAAGGCTCACAACTTTGCCTTTTTTAATCGTTTTTTGAAGTTCAGTTTTTATTTTTTTGAACTCTTCATTTTTGGCAACTCGAGCCTCAGATTTTTTCTTAAGATCTGCAATCAACTTAGAATCTACCCTCTTCCAAGCGCCTTCACCTTTTTCAACAAACGCCTCTTTAGAAATAAATGATGGAATCTTTTTGGGATTTAAAGAATAGTCTAAACTCTTCTCTCCAAACTCATCTACTTCGAGAGCACTAGGTAATTTTATATCTGCAGTTACACCATCGTGTTGAGTTGTTTTGCCTCCCGGTACATAAAACATTCCGATAGTCACTTTATAGGCCCCTAAGTTTTTTGGAAGCGGCATCACAGTTTGAACACTCCCTTTTCCAAAGGTGTGATCTCCCCCTACGACGACAGCTCGACCGTAATCCTTCAGAGCTCCCGCGAAAATCTCACTCGCAGAAGCACTTGCTCGACTTGTTAAAACTACCAGAGGACCAGAATACTGAACCTCAGGATCTGTATCGGCGAGTACCTCTCCTGATCTCTCGTTAGCACCTTGAGTTTTTACAATGTTCCCTGTTTTAATAAATAGACCTGTCAATTTCACAGCATCTTCAAGACTTCCGCCTCCATTTTGAGAAAGATCTAAAACCAAACCATCCACTTTCTCCGCCTGCGCTTCTTTTAAAAGTTTTTTTACGTCTTTATAACAAGAGCGTCCATCTGGATTTTTTGAGTCGTAATAAAAGGAAGGTAAGTTTAGAACACCAATTTTATGTTTTTTACCACCTACCTCTTTTGTCATGTAAGAGATTTGAGCAGCCTCATCATCTAAATTAATTTTCTGGCGAGTGAGAACAACCTTGAAAGTCTTCATTCCCTCAGGTCCTTTTCTCATGACAGTCAGATTCACCTTTGTACCTTTAGCACCGCGAATCAGCTTTACAACATCATTTAAAGGCATATCTATTACAGGCTCCGGAGTACCAGAATCTCCTTGAGCAACCGCAATAATTTTATCTTGTGGCTCTAACTCACCAGATGCTGCAGCAGCACCTCCTGGAATCAACTGCTCAATAACCGTATAGCCATCTTGCGAAGAAAGGGTCGCTCCGATACCCTCAAGGGAGAGATTCATATGTATATTAAAATCCTCCAAACCATCAGCTGTATAGTATGTGGAATGTGGATCTAAAGCATTTGCAAATGCATTCAAGAAAGAGGCATAAACTTCCCCTTCCGGAGTTTCTTTTAATCTTTTTATAGATCTGTCGTACCTTCTCTCAACCCATCCTTTTGCTTCATCTTCTTTCATATCCGTTGAGATGAAATTCGCCACCTGAAACTGAACATATTTCTGTTGGAAGTCCTCAAGTTCTTTTTTATTTTTTGCATATTTCTTTTTCTGCGCATCCAACTGCAGAGTTGTTTTCTTATCAAGTTTGAAACCTTTTTTGATGTAACCTTTTGCAAAGTCACTCATTTCGGTAACTCTTTGAACGTAAAGCTTTTGAACTTCATCAATCGGACCACACTCTTGCTTAACGAGCCATTTATCCATGTCTTTCAATTTTGATTTTATAGATTGCACATCAGCATCGGTAAAATACGACTTCAATGGGTCCATAGATTTTATATACTGTTCAATAGTTCTATTCTTTATTTCTGAAGTAATTTGATTATGGACCATGTGGTATCTCAGCATTGCTCCCATAATCAGATAGATGTAGCGACAAGAGAGTTCACTTTTTAAAATTCTTTTTGTGACGGCAGGATCAAGCGGAGTTTTAATTGCTCCCTCTGGTTTGTCGGTCTTGGACTTTTCAGGATCAATTTGCGAACTTTTAACTTCTTTCTGCTCCTGCGCATAAGAAGAATTAAACACTAATGAGAGAGCAATTACCAAAGCTGTAAACTTCATTGAAACTCCTAATCTATAGCTTGTGCCAAATTAGCGGCAGAATTTATATTATGCGACTGAAACCAGATTTTGTTAACAAAAGAAAAAGGGAGTTAGTTTTTGTTAACTTTTGGCCAGGCTTAACGCGGCACCGTCTGAATTCCAATAGGGTATACGTCTTTAAAATAAATTAAATTGTTTTGAATGAATCTTCTTAGATTCTGTATGGTCCAGGAAAACTTCTTCCTTAACATACTCCGTGTCTTTTGTATGGATCACAAAAAATGAATTTTCTGGATATTTGTTTTTAAGAATTAACATTGCTTTAAATATAAGCTCTAAATTTTTGGGATCATCATCTGACATCCCAAAGCGGTGGTGTGGGTTGTATCCATACTGCTCCATAGCTTGCTCTACGGACTCAATAACGGCTTTCAATTTCAGCTCAGATACTGACAGCTCCTTATCTTGCGCTAAGTTTTTTCGAGTTTCAGGGTGGCTCACAGGATAGATACTAAGATAGTTGGGATTCATTGGCAGGTGACCATTTTTAACAAGTAGAGAAATGCCATCCTTGATGGTTTCAGGGTGATGACCACGAGCTGTAATCAAAGAAACAGGTCTCTGATTAAAAGCAGCATGATAAAAGCAATTCCAAGAGGGACCTCGCCAATCTTCAGCTTGTTTTAGAACGCTCTGTAAATCTTCAATAAACGGCTGTACATTGCCAACATCAACATCACGAAATCTTCTAAAAGTTCCTGTGCGATCGCAGAAGTTTATGCTGAAATCTCTAAAGATTCCATTCTGTCCAATAGCAGAATAATGGCGTGCAAGCTCAGCAGAGCTAATCACAAGCTCATCATTTGTTTTCTTATGAAAAAGATAAATAGGGGTTGTTAGATGAAATACATTATCATCAAGATCAAAAAAGTAGAAGCTACGCCCACCTTTATCAAAGTTTCTATCCGGTTCAGGCTCACGAGCTGTGATCAAATCCAATTGAGTCATACTGCGTTAATATGCTATAATTATTAGCTTTTTTCAATAAAATCTCATGCTCTAAAAACATCAATTATTTTAGATATTTAAAGCTACCCAAGATGCTATTTACATCCCTTTGAGTCTCAGACAGTCCTCGCCAGTAGGCTGCGGAACTCGCTCATAGGGATGTAATAGCATCTTGGTATCTCAAAAACTTTAAATTAATCCCTATTTTTTCGCTAGCTTTGCATTTTTTGAAGCTGCAGATCTACGAATGACTTTTGCAACTTGAAGTTGTTCCTCTTTAGAGACCTTCTTTCCGCCCTTGGAAGATTTCTTTTTATCAGAACCTTTTGCACCAATTAAATCCTTAGCCTGTTCAAGTGTAAAAGCTTGAGGATCTTGCCCCTCTGGTAAAGAAATGTTCTTTTTTCCAAACTTAATATAAGGCCCATACTTCCCAGATAAAATTTGGATTGGTGTTGAGTCAATTTTTCCCAAGTCTTTGACAACGGTTGATCTAGCGCCACGGCCTTTTTTAGGCTGAGCAAATAATTCCAATGATTTTTTTAAATCAAAAGAGAAAAAATCCTCTGTCTTTGGAATAGATCTGTAATCTCCATCGCAAACAACATACGGACCAAATCTTCCAATTCCTAATTTAATCTCATTTTTTGTTTTAGGATCCACACCTAAAGTTTTCGGAAGACTGAGTAGCACCAAAGCTTGATTAATATCAATTGTGTCTGGCTTCATATGAGCTGGAATTGACGTCCGCTTTGGTTTTGCATCTTCATCGGTTGAACTCTCGTTTTCGCCGAGCTGTACGTACGGACCATAACGGCCCGTTAAAATATAAATATTCAATCCTGTCTTTGGATCTTTTCCTAGAGCATCTGCTCCATTAATTTTTTGCTCTAAAAGTTCGTTTACAAACTCTTCTGTTACCTCAGATGGAGGCTTACTGTCAGGCAAAGTCACACACTGTTCTTCTTTGCCAACCATCTTACAAACATAAGCACCATATTTTCCAACTTTAAAAGTAAGACTCTTAAGATTTGGAATTTCAATTTTTTTTGCATCCTCTACATCAATTGTTTTTTCTCTTTTTTCAATCTGAGACTGAAGCCCCTCTTTTCCTAAATAAATAGACTTCAAATAGCTAATCCAATCCAAATCACCATCTGCAATTTCATCCAGAGACTCTTCCATGTGAGACGTAAACTTTAGATCTACATAATCTGGAAAATATTTTGAAAGTAGCTTTGAAACAACAAGAGCTGTAAAGGTAGGTACAAGAGTATTTCCTACTCTTTGAGCATACCCTCTATCCGTAATTGTGCCGATAATCGATGCGTAGGTTGAAGGACGCCCAATACCTTCCTTTTCCATAACTTGAATCAATCCTGCCTCTGTAAATCGAGAAGGAGGTTTTGTTTCGTGCTCAGTCACTTTAGCTGCCTTTAAATCAATCATTTCTCCTGCTTTGAGAACTGGCAACACACCATCATCATCATTTTTATCATCTGAAGATTCTTCGTAAACCTTTAAGAAACCTGCAAATTCAATAATAGTCCCAGAGGATGCAAAAACAGAGTCCCCTACGGATAACTTAACAGATACTTGTCTTTGCTGAGAAGATGCCATCTGAGTTGCCAAAGTTCTTTTCCAAATGAGATCATAGAGTTTTAGTAAATCGCCTTTGAGGTCTGTCTCATCAGGAGCAGCAAACTGAGCTCCCGCTGGACGAATCGCTTCGTGAGCTTCTTGAGCCCCCTTTACTTTCTTACCTTGAAATGTCCTAATATTCTTAGAAAGAAACTTATCTCCATATAAGTCCTTTACCGAACTTCGAGCTGCTTTGATCGCTTGTTCTGACAGGTTTACAGAGTCCGTTCTCATGTACGTTATGTAACCTTGTTCGTAAAGCTGCTGAGCAAATCTCATTGTTTGCTTAGAAGCCCATCCAAATTTTCTTGAAGCATCTTGCTGTAGTGTTGATGTAATGAATGGCGGATAGGGTTCACGTGTAATCGGGCGCTCATCAACACTGTCAACTTTTAGCTTTTTTCCTTTGATGTTCCTTACAATTTCATCTGCTGTTTTTTTATCTAAAAGAAGCGTCTGCTTTCTTTTATCTGCTGGAATCTCACCAGTTTCCTGATCAAAATCTTTACCTGTTGCGACTCGTAAATCTTTGTGAGTATGAAGTCTAGATTCAAATGGTTGAGAACCTTTGGTTAACTCTGCATCGACCCCACAATAAATTGCTTTCTTAAACTTAAATCGTTGAAGCTCACGTTCACAAACTAACCTTAAAGCAACACTCTGAACTCGTCCGGCAGAAAGTCCATACGAAATCTTCTTCCACAATAATGGAGACAAAGAAAAACCCACCAAACGATCTAAGATTCGTCTCGCTTCCTGGGCATGAACTAAATTATCATCAATTTTACGAGTCTTCTCTAAAGACTCTAAAATGGCTTCTTTTGTAATCTCATGAAACACCATTCGCTTAACCGGAACTTTAGGTTTCAACACTTCCATTAAGTGCCATGAAATACTCTCTCCCTCTCTATCTTCATCCGTCGCGAGGTAGAGTTCATCAGCATCTTCGAGTTTATCTTTGAGAGCAGAGACAACCTTCTTTTTATCATTTGGAATACAATAAAGAGGTTCAAAGTCATTCTCAACATCAACTCCAAGACGTGCCCACTTTTGTTTTTTGTATTTTTCAGGGACCTCTTTAGCCGATTTTGGAAGGTCACGAATGTGCCCCATACATGACTCGATTATAAAATCTTTACCGAGAAACTTCTTAATTGTTTTAGCTTTTGTAGGAGACTCAACTATCACTAACTTCTTTTTCGCTGCCGCCATGATTTCCCTTTTGACTATATATATTGGGGTATTTCCTTTTTAGAAAATGTGGGATGAGAGGCGTTATTGACAAGCATAATTTTCGATACTGCGCATAAAAAATCAAATTGTGCATTTCAAAAAACGTTGTCATACTCACCACATGAAGAATGTAAGTCACTTGAATTGTTCAGATATTAAGTTTGTGTTTACAGATATAGACGACACTATTACCCACCATGGAAAATTGCCAAAAGAATCTTATGAGGCCCTTTGGAATCTTCATGAAAGAGGTTTCATTGTTGTACCAATCACTGGAAGACCCGCTGGCTGGTGCGAAATGATAGCTCGGTTTTGGCCTGTATATGCTGTTATCGGAGAAAATGGCGCCTTCTACTTTAAGTATGATGGAAAAATGAAAAGAGTCTTCCAACAAACACAAGCACAAATAAAATTGAATCGAAAAAAATTGGACTCACTCCAAAAAGAAATACTAAAGAAAGTAAAAGGATCGGCTATTTCGTCAGATCAGTTTTGTCGAATATTCGATCTTGCAATTGATTTCTGTGAAGATGTAAAACCCCTGTCTCAAGATAAAATTCAAAAAATAGTAGAGCTGTTTGAAAATAGAGGCGCAGTTGCCAAAGTAAGCTCTATTCATGTGAATGGTTGGTTTGGAAAATTTGATAAACTCAGCATGTGCCATAAGTTTATGAAAAAGGAGTTTAATTTAGATATCAAAAAAGATAACTCTAACTGTATTTTTGTTGGTGACTCACCAAACGATGAACCGATGTTTGAATTTTTCAAAAATTCAATTGCAGTTAAAAATATTGAGAATTTTTTAAGACAACTGAAGCACAAACCTCAGTTTATTACAGATTACGAATCTGCAAAGGGATTCTCTCAGGTGAGTTCACTCTTATGCAAAAAATAAGATTTAGTTTTTGTTAATTTAGTGACAGCTCTCTGTAGCTTGAATCAAGCTAAGTTGTTCCTCTGTCTTTTCTCTAAAATGAATAGCAGCCTCTAAGCTCCCATAATTTTCAAATTCAATAATAAAATCAGTGACCGTGGGGGTAATTGCAAAACGCGCAAGTTGACGTCCATAACAAGTTGCAGATATCCAAATATTGGTCGTACAAATACCATTTGAATCATAGCCAAAACAATGAAACGACCCACAATCTCCTGGCAACACACAACTATTATTGCGTATCCCTTCATACGTACCTAGAGTCTGAGTTTTACGATAGCCAATAATACCTGAATTTTGTTGAGCAACATTTGGCGTATAATAAAAAATCGGATCGCCTTTAGTGCTTTTTTCAATAAATCGACGCTCAAGATTTTCAAAAGCATCTTTTGGAATTTCAATATTAATAACTTGATCTTTGTATGTTATCTCAATATTCGCATTTGACAGCCAACCTGGCTCTGTGAGTTTTGCATACACTAAGGATCCATTTTTCAACGAAATCAAATTCGAGCTGTCTGTAGATCTTAGGATAAATTCAGATTTGTAGAGCCTAACATGCCCCTCGTAAGGTTCATCTTTACAGCCCAATAAACTTATTATTAATAAGCAAAGAGTTAACTTCAAATAATTCATTAAGCGTACCCTCATATAATTTGGTAGCTGCCCAGCTCCTCAGACATTCTTTTGTTTAGCACTTGAAAGCGTAATATCATGGATCACAATACATTCAGAAAAAAACAACTTTATTTGTAAAAAATTATCACCCAAATTTCCCTTCATAATCCCATTATTGAATAGGAGGAGAGCCAAAAATACTTCATAAAAATAATCAATCCATCTTATAAAAAACTCTGACTGGAAAAATAAACCCGCCCCCTCTATACCTAATCTAGCAAGCGGGGATTTCGTGGGGAATAAACATCTTTTTTTAGTCGTTCTAATGTTGCTCTTTAACTACCTCAGTTTAAATGCAAATGCATATAATCAACTTCGTATTGTTTCTCATTTCAATTGCAGTTTTATAGACAAAGACTTCTGTAAACTTATAGAGACAAAACCTTTTTCTAACGAGGAATACTATTTAATTGCGTCAGAATTGAATAATCTCCAACAAAAAGGACTTTCACATCTTCTGAACCAAGTCTCCAGTAACGGAACAACAGAAATTCTTCGAGCGACATATGGATTTACGCTTGGATTGAGTTTGACTGAACCACTTGTCAGACAAAGCAATCACTTCGCATTTCATGACTCAAGAAAAGGGTGGATTGTGCTTCTTGATTTATTCTTCAATCATCCTGTAAAGCAAGATCCGCTTTCTAATGTTCCATTAAAATCTATTATTTTTCTACACGAACTCGTTCATGCATTCGACTCATTTCAACAGCTTTCAAGAAATCCAAATTTTTTAAGCTGGGCTGGATTTTCTCTAGAAGGGCCCGTCCATGAGTACATCCAAGTTTCAAGACAAGACAAGGAGGCCATGATTGGGGAGATCATTACGCTTAAAGAGCAAAACTTGCATTACGAAGCTGATGCAAGAGAAAGACTATTAGCAACTCAGCACCATATACCACGTCTTTACAGCATGAAATCTCCTGAAGAAGCTTTAGCTGACCTTACGGCATATTTGTTCTATGAACCCTATTCAATTTCTTATATAAAACCAGAAATTGTTAAGTACATCGATACTAACATTCTACATGGGGCTAGAAACTACTAGCCCCGAATATTTATTTTTTAGGAGTCGTTTTAAGATCGGCAAGTGCCGCAAAGGGATTATTAAATACCGGCTTAGGTTTTGGTGCAGGACGATCATTCCTTTGGAATCCCTTTTGGCCACCGGAAGGACGCGCTCCTAGCTTACCATCTCTAGGTTTAAAGCTCTTTGACGGCTGTTTATTTTGCTGAGGAGGCCTCTCAACTCTGGCAGGGCGTTCAGCCCTAGCAGGCGCCTCTGTTAGTTTCATAGTCAAAAATATTTGATTTTTTTCTAGATCAATTTTCAAAACTTTAACTTCAACCTGATCACCAGGTGATACGACTTTTCTTGGATCGTCCACGAATTGATGCGTCAGTTGTGAAATATGAACCAACCCATCCTGATGAACACCTATATCCACAAAGGCCCCAAAATTTGTAACATTCGTAACAATTCCAGGGCAGATCATATTTTCCTTAAGATCTTTAACCTCAAAGATGTCATCTCTGTATGAAAATACCTTAAATGGATCTCGCGGATCACGGCCAGGCTTTTCAAGCTCTTTAATAATGTCATCAAAAGTGTACTGCCCCACAAGTTCTGCCCATTTTGTGCGAAGTGAAACAAGTTTCTTTGCACCGTCCCCAATCAAACTAGACACGGTTCCACCTAACTCCTGAGCCATCTCTCGAACGGCAGAATATCTCTCCGGGTGAATTCCTGTTTGATCAAGAACATGCACTCCACCTTGAATTCTCAAAAATCCAGCAGCTTGCTCATAAACTTTTGTAGAAAAATTAGATACTTTTAAAAGTTCGGATCGATCTTTAAATAATCCATTTGTATTTCTATGAGTTACTATATTTTTAGCAATTGCAGGACCAATTCCAGATACAAACTGAAGTAAGTATGGCGAAGCCGTATTCACATCAACACCCACAGTGTTCACACAAGACTCTACAACAGACCCAAGAGCTTTCTCAAGTCGTGTTGGGGTGACATCGTGCTGATATTGTCCTACACCAATTGATTTTGGATCAATCTTCACAAGTTCAGAAAGAGGGTCTTGTAAGCGTCTCGCAATAGAAATTGCGCCACGAACTGTAATATCTAATTCAGGGAACTCTTCTCTTGCTATTTCACTTGCAGAATAAACAGAAGCACCGGACTCATTCACCATAACAACAGGAACTTTTGAATCTAACTTAGTAAGAATTTTCTTAATAAAAATCTCAGTTTCTCTACCTGCAGTTCCATTTCCTACGGCAATCGCATCTAATTTCACACTTTTGAGGAGCTCAGAAAACAGTTTCTCGGCATTTGACTCTGCATTTGCTCCAAGGATGTCCATTATTGTATGAGAAATATACTTTCCAGTCAGGTCTACAAGTGCAACCTTTGATCCTGTTTTTAAACCAGGATCAATTCCCAAAACACATTTTGCTCCAAATGGAGATGCTAATAAAATCTTTCTAACATTTTCAGCAAACACCTCTATCGCATGAAGATCTGATGTGTCCTTAAGCTTCTTGTGTATTTCATTTGAAATTGACGGCATAACATGAATATCCAAAGCATTTTTAGCCATCTCTTCAAGAAATGGACGAGCTTGGTTTTTGGTAGATACACTAAAATCAACAAAATGCTTTAGCATTTGATCGTAGTCACCTTCTATCGTAAGGGTGAGCTCTGCCTCATTCCATCCGCGTCTCATTGCCATGTATCTGTAAGATACTTTTTGAGTCAGAAGCTTTTGTATTCCTTCTTGAAAATCCGCGTACATATCATATTTTGAATTTGCTTTGAACTGCTTGCCCTTTTTACTAACAACACGTCCTTTTTCCATAAGGTGATCACGAACAAAAGTTCTAAGCCCCTGATCATTTGTAAGCTTCTCAATTAAGATTGCCTCGGCTCCTTTTAGAACCTCTTGATAAGTAGCATACTGGTGCTCAACATTTAAAAAATCTTTAGCTTTTACTTCAAGGGCCATTGCGTCTTGCAATTTGCCAGAACCAAGCTCCCAAATCCAATTTGCAAATGGTTCAATACCCGCTTCGCGAGCCATCTTTGCTTTCGTTTTTCTTTTCTTTTTGTACGGGCGATACAACTCCTCAAGTTCATCAATATCAGAAGTCGTTATGAGCCGATTTTTAAGTTCATCCGTTAGGTTACCTTGAGCCTCAATCTCTTTTACAACAAAAGCTTGTCTTGCAATCAACTCATTATAACTTTCATGAGTTTCAATGACGTCTCGAATTTGCACTTCATCAAGATTGCCTGTTTTTTCTTTACGATAGCGTGCTATGAAAGGGACAGTACCTCCTTGCTTATGCAGCTCTAGAACTGCCTGAACAGAATGCGAGGAAATTTTTGGTAAATGCGACTTGAAGTATGATTCCAGGGTTACTGCCATATCGTTCTATCTCTCCTATTGAGTAAGTAATTTCTCCTTTATAATCAAAGTCTTGCCCGAATAGAACAGGCTTTTTTACTTATTGACAAAACGAGTAAAAAATCGTTTTATTGCCCGCATGGCAAGAGATGATTTAGCACAAATTGAAGGTAAGGTTGTGGACGCTGGAGCTGGCGGTCTTTATAAGGTCGAGCTCGATAACGGCATGACAATCAGTACAAAACTTTGCGGAAAAATGAGACGATTTAACATTCGCGTTGTCGTTGGTGACAAAGTAACTGTTGGCGTATCACCCTACGATCCAACTCACGGACTTATTTTATTCAGACACAAGTAAAACTGTCAGGTATTCTTGTAATTCACAATTAACGTTTTTAGACCTACTTCGAATAAAACATCGATGTAGTTATCACGTCTTTGAACAACCACACCCCAACCATGAATTTTGTGTTGTAAAGGTGTTTTCACGTCAAAATTTCCACTCATAATATAATTTTCTGGAGCCTTGTCTGCGAATTGCTTTTGAAATTTGAGCCACTTTTTATAGTTATCAAGCTGCTCTTCAGAGAAATTTTTAGTATCAGGTCTTGGCTTTTCTAAAGCTGTAGCAGAGGTTTCTTGAACCAATGTCTTTTTTTTCTGCTTCTCAGATACTTGCAGTGTGACTTTTTCGAGTTGCACTGTTTTGGTCACAACAAGTTTCTTTCCAGCTTTTTTAATGATTGGCTTTGACACAGCTTTTTTAACAGATTTTGTTTTAGTTACGGCTATTTTCTTCTTTTTCTTTTGCATATTTCCCCCGATTACTCATACCTGTTTAAGAGACGATCAGTAGTAGACTTCCACAAGAACAACGAGTACAAAAAGAATATGCAGCATACGCCTCGACAGGTATTAAGATTTAATTAAGAAGGAAGAAGAATGTCAATAAGTTGTTCTCAACTCAAAGAGACTTTGCCTAATTTAATTACAGAAGTGCGCGGAAGTTTATCAGCGAGCTTTAAAATAGTATCCCCCGCAGATAATACGACCAGTAGCTCCATAGTATTTATACACCAAGAGAAGTATCTTGAGACTGCCTTAAAAAGCTCAGCAAGCATTCTAGTTACAAGTAGTAGCCTTGCCAACCAAATCGGAGAGACCTCAAAAACTATTCTTATTTCTCCTAATGTCTACCTAGCGATGGCAAAGACACTAGAAGTATTTTTCCCTGAGTATTCGACAAAAAAAGGATATATCCACCCGACCGCCATAGTTTCATCAGCAGCTCAAGTCTCTTCAGAGGCCCATATTGGTCCCTACTGTGTTATTGGGGATAATGTCCAAGTAGAGTCTGGGGCTTGTTTAGATTCTCATGTAACCGTAGATGCAAACTCTAAAATTGGAACAAACACCCATATCTTCCCAAATGTCTACATCGGGCCGCGTACGCAGATAGGCTCCTCCTGCGAAATCAAGGCAAATACTGTAGTTGGCGGTGAAGGTTTTGGATTTGCTCACGACGAGAAAGGTCAACACCACAGAATTCCACAAAAAGGAAGAGTCGTCATAGAAAACAATGTTTCTATTGGATCGATGTGCGCAATAGACCGAGCTACACTTGAAAATGGTGAAACTCGTATTGGCGAAGGCACAAAAATTGATAATCATATCCAGATTGCTCATAACGTAAAAATTGGCAAGCACTGCGTATTTGCTGGAGGCACTGTGATTGCAGGCTCAACTACGATAGGGAATTATTGCGTTGTTGGTGGACACAGTTCAATTGCAGGACACATTACAATTTGCGATAAAGTCCACCTTGGCGGCAGATCAGGAGTTACGGGACACATAGACAAGCCCGGCGCCTACACAGGTCTTCCATTGCAGCCACTCAGAGACCACCTCAAAACAGAAGCATACTTAAAGCAACTTCCACAGTTTACTAAGAAGGTTCAAAAACTCCTCAAGAAACTAGGACTCGAGGAGACTTTATGAAATTTTATGTTACAACACCCATTTACTACGTAAATGACATTCCACATATTGGACATGCTTACACAACTGTCATCGCAGACGTACTCACTCGCTATCATCGCATGTTTGGCGAAGAATCTTACTTTCTGACTGGCGTGGATGAACACGGCCAAAAGGTTCAAAAGGCAGCAGAAGCTCGCGGAAAAGATCCTCAAACTCACTGCGATGAAATGGTTCTAAACTTTCAAAATGTTTGGAAAGAACTCACAATCGCGCCAGATGTTTTTATGCGAACAACATTTCCATACCACAAAAAAGTGGTGCAAGACTGCTTACAACAGTTGTTCGACTGCGGTGATATCTATATTAAAGAATATGAGGGCTGGTACTCTGTATCAGAGGAAATTTTTTACACTGAAAAAGATCTTGTAAATGGAAAATCACCAGCAGGAAAAGAAGTCACACTTGTAAAAGAAAAAAATTATTTCTTCAAAATGTCAAAATACCAAGACAGGCTTTTAAAATACATTCATGACAATCCTGAGTTTATTGCTCCAGAAAACAAAAAAAATGAAACGCTAGGTTTTTTAAGCAAACCACTGGAAGATTTGTGCATTAGCCGCCCCAAAAGTCGTCTTTCGTGGGGCATTGAGCTTCCGTTTGATAAGGAGTATGTGACTTATGTTTGGTTTGATGCACTTCTAAACTACACCTCTGCGATTGGATTAAAACAACAAGGCAGAGAACTCGAATTTCAAAACAAGTGGGCAGCAGCAGTTCACTTGATTGGTAAAGATATTCTAATTACGCATACCGTTTACTGGCCAACAATGCTCATGGCACTAAATCTTCCGTTACCTCGCAAAATTTTTGCACATGGTTGGTGGCTTACTGCCAACAACTCTAAAATGAGTAAGTCTGAAGGACAAGTTGTAAAGCCATTAGATATGAAAGACATCGTTGGCGTGGATGGTTTAAGATACTTCCTCACACGCGATATACACTTCGGCAATGATGCTCAGTTTTCGCAGGATTTAGTTATAAATCGCGTGAACGTAGAATTGGCAAATAATTTAGGTAACTTACTAAGCCGTACAACTCAGTTACTACATAAATATTTTGATGGAAAAATACCTGAGAGATCTTCTAATTTAGAATCATCAAAAGAAATATCCAAACTAGCACTACAAACATCCACCAGAGTTAGAGAAGATATTTACAATTATTCACCTAATATGGCTGTAGGACATGTCGTTGAACTGCTCACAAAAACGAACCAATGTTTAGACCAGGAAGCCCCTTGGAAGAAGGCAAAAGAAAATCTTGCTGAGGCAGGCGAAACCCTTCTTACGGTCATGGAAGTTTTGAGAATTTCGGCGATTCTGCTTCATCCTGTGATGCCTTCAAAAATGAATGAGTTACTGGAGCGAATTGGGTTTCGAGAAAAAGTAACCTTCGAAGAGGCTCAAAAATGGTTTGGCTTAACAACTGGATCGACTGTTATTAAAGCAGACCCTCTTTTCCCACGTATTCAGACTGAAAACAAATAAGATAATAGCGCCTGTCTACTTTAAGTCTTTTGGTGTAAATGCTTTGGGCAAAAGATCTTCAGCCTTATAGCACTCAAGAATTTCTTTTGTATTTGCAAGCCAAATACGAGTTTTCGAACTCATAAACTCTGCTATTACTTGTCTACAGAACCCACAGGGCGGGGTTGCCTTTTTAGCGTCTGTTACAACTACAACTTCTAGTATTTTTTTTTCGGAATTTTTAACAGCCTCAAATATTGCAACTCTCTCTGCACAAACCGTCCCTCCATAGGAGGCATTCTCTACATTTGTTCCTGTATAAATATTCTTCTGGCTGGTAACGATTGCTGCCCCTACTTTGAATTTTGAATAGGGACTGTAGGAATTATCTCGAACTTGAATTGCTTTTTTATGAGCTTTCTTAATAATGTCAGGAATCTTTGTCATAGGCCCTCACCCTCAAGTACAATTACTTATTAATCTCGTACTTTAAGAATCGACACTCAATTGGTCCATTCCACACAGGAATCCTAGCAGTAGATTTAAGACCCATCAAGCCAACTAAATCTTTGTTTCCAGAAATCACCCAGCATGTCCAGCCTTTGAAGTGATTTTTAAGCGCAAAGCCAAGATCACGGTATGAGTCTTCGATATCGTGACTCACAAGCCTCTCCCCATAGGGAGGATTAATGATGAGCAATCCTTTTTCAACAGGAGGAACAAGCTCTTGTACAGAAAACCTTTTGAACTCGCAAAACTCTGCCACACCAGCCGCCTCTGCATTTGCTTTAGCTGCTGCAATAGCTTGCCTATTAACATCATAACCGTAGAACTTTAGAGTCGTTTCTGTTTTTTCTAAGTTTAGAAACTCCTCAGCAACCCGCCTAAACACATCCGACTTAAAAATTGAAAGTTTGTGAAATCCAAATTTTTTACGATCTAACATCGGAAATTTATTAAGTGCAAGCAAAGCGGCCTCAATAACAAAAGTTCCTGAACCACACATTGGATCTAGAACACAGACCTCCCGATTCCAACCGGAAAGAGCTAGCAACCCAGCTGCTAAATGTTCTCTTAATGGCGCCATCGTTGATATCTCACGGTATCCCCTTTGAGATAAAGATTCTCCTGAGGTATCAAAACTCATAACAACTTCGTTATGTACAACTCGCACGTGTATTGTGACATCTGGATTATCCTTTTCTACACTTGGACGCTCTCCAGTTTTTTCTCGAAAACGATCGACTATAGCATCTTTTACCTTAAGGCCTACAAACCGGTTATCTTTAAAAAAAGAATCCTGAACTGTTGCATTGACTCTTATTGTTTCTTTATTTGAAAAATACTCCTCAAAAGGAAACTCAAAAACATGTTTATATAACTCATCATTGTTATTCGCTTTAAATTTTTTAATCTCGAGAAGTATACGAGTTGCGATACGAGAGCCTATGTTGGCTCTAACACACACCTCAAAATCACCTTCAAATCGAGCTCCCAAAAAGTCTCGTTTTACATTTAGACCTAAGGAGAGGAGCTCCTGAGTTAAAACCTCCTCAAGTCCGAAAGATGTCATAGCATAGAACTGATACATGTTTTTTCCTTTATGAGGAGGAACTATTTCATTTAAAATAATTGAATGCAATCTGTTCTCATAACATGTCTCTTTTTTTCAGTATTATCGTATGCAACCCCCTATCGAATCGTTGTGGATCCTGGCCATGGAGGAAAAGATACAGGGGCAAGCCTCAATAATATAAAAGAGTCGGAAATCACTCTACAAATTTCAAAAAAAATTAGAGAGCAATTTCAAGGTACCCCCAATATTGAGGTCTATTTAACACGAGAAAATGATTCTATTGTTCCCCTCTTTGAGAGAGCTGAATTGTCCAAACAAAAAAAAGCAGATCTATTTTTAAGTATACACGCCAACAGTTCTCCAGATCTTTCAGCAAGAGGGGCTGAGTTTTATTTCCAGAGCCAAATGCCCCCTGATGAGGAAACTCTTTTTTTAGCGAATCGCGAAAATAATGAGGTAGCCACTAGTAGCGAAGTAAAAGATAAAGGCGATCTAAATACTATTATAGAGGATCTTCAAAAAACAGGTCATGTTTACTCAAGCCAAATATTTGCAGAAACACTTCTTAAAAACTGGAAAAAAGATTTTAAAGCACGCTCTCAACCCATTCGTCAGGGGCCATTTCACGTTTTAGTTAATGTCCCAATTCCATCTGTACTGATTGAAGTTGGCTTTATTACAAATACCAAGGATCGTGACAATTTAAGCCTACCCCACAAACAGCAGCGTATTGCTGAAATAATTTTTAACTCAGTAATTGAATATAAAGAAAAAATGGACAAAGGGCATTTCTCCAGTCATATTATCTCCCATGCGAATAGATAAAAGAGACTTTAACCAATTACGCCCTGTAAAAATCACTCCTAACCCAATAGCCTATCCTGAAGGAAGCGCTCTCATTGAAATGGGTGGAACACGAGTTCTGTGTACAGCGACAATTGAAGAGAATATTCCAAAGTGGCTGCAAAACTCTGGTAAGGGGTGGGTTAATGCAGAATATGGAATGCTCCCGAGGTCAACTCACACACGTATTCAAAGAGAAAAGGCTATGTCGAGCGGACGGACCCAAGAAATTTCACGCCTATTGGGACGAAGCTTTCGAGCCATGACAGATTTAAGTCAAATGAAAGAGAAATCCATCATCATAGACTGTGATGTTTTGCAAGCTGATGGAGGAACACGAACCGCCGCAATAACGGGTGGATTTGTTGCTCTAGCTCTAGCTTTCAACAAAATGAAAACTCAAGGGTCTATAGAGACAATCCCACTTAAGGGTTATGTTGCAGCAGTGAGTGTTGGACTTAAAAAAGATCAAGTGTATCTCGATCTAAACTATGAAGAAGACTCTGCCATTGATACAGATATGAATTTTGTTATGACATCGCAAAAAGCATTTGTTGAAATCCAAGGAACAGCAGAAAAAGAGCCTTTTACTAAAGCCCAAATGGACCAAATGACAGACTATGCAACCCTTGGGTGCTTACATCTTTTTGAAAAACAGGCAGAAATTATTGGATCATTCTTTCCGCTAAATATTAATAATTCTCAACTCTAAATACTGTTTTGATTGAGCACAGGCTCCAAAAAATCAATGCTAGAGAAGGACTTTTTTATGGAAATTTGGATAGCAACAACAAATCAAGGTAAACTCAAAGAAATTAAAGCCTTGGTTCCCTCACACTTTGAAATCAAAAGCTTGCAGGACATGAGAGCATACACTCCCCCAGAAGAAACCGGCAAGACATTCGAAGAAAACGCCAGAATTAAAGCTAAGTCTCTGAAAGCAGTAAAGCCAAATGTGTGGATAATGGCGGAAGACTCTGGATTAGAAGTAAAAGGTCTGAATAACATGCCAGGTGTATTCTCAGCACGCTATGCAGGCGACAATGCACGTGATGTAGAAAACTGTGCGAAAGTTCTCAAAATGTTATCTATTCGCTCTCCCCTCCAAAGAGAAGCTCAGTTTAAGTGCGCTATGATCGTCTACTCTCCAGAAGGGACAGAAAGTCTTTATGAAGGTGTTATGAAAGGTCAAATAGCAAAAGATATGCGCGGCAAAGGTGGGTTTGGTTACGACACTGTCTTTATTCCAGAGGGTTCCGATAAAACTTTAGCAGAACTTGGAGATGCGGAAAAAAATAAAATTTCGCATAGAGCTCAAGCTCTGAAAAGTTTTTTAAGCTCTATCACTCAATAATTATTTGATTTTTTTCTTGGGTGGTAATTTTTTAGGAACACCCTGCGGAGCGCGAGATTTTTTAGCTGCTTTTGATTGAGTTTTTTTCATCTTTTTTACTTTACTCTTTTTTGAGCCAGCAAGCTCTCGCCCAGTCACAACTTTAGCTTTAGCTGTTTTTGCCTGATAATCTTTTTGAAGATCAACATAGGCCTTTCCACCCAAATCACCACGTTCAAATTTTTCCCACATATCATTTTTAGCTGCCGACGAAAAATTTTCTTGAGGAAGTTCAACCGCCTCATCAAAGCGTGAATTAGCAATAGGAAGAGTTTCATCTTCTACGACAAACGGATTGAGTGGATTTTGAGCATAGGCTTGCGCAAATTGAATCCATAATAGAAAGAATACAAAACATAAACACTTATTCATCAAGTTCTTTTCGGCTGATTTGATTTGAGAATTCTTAGGACTTTGATAGAGAAGTGATCAATCAAAGCGAACTTTTATTCTTCTGTGCTGTTTCATAGGAATTTGCATCCTCATCTTTAGAATTTCACTTTCTTGAAGCTCACAAATGACAACGCTAGGCCGACTGTCGTCGAGAATTTCCACGACTTTCGTCCCCCACGGTGAAACGACCATAGAATGACCATAGGTGTACTTCTGCTCTCCATGGTGGCCACCTTGAGCTGCTGCAACGATGTAGCACTGAGACTCAATGGCCCTCGCTCTCTGAAGTATCTCCCAGTGCATTTTTCCTGTTTCTTGTAAGAAAGCTGCAGGAGTCATGATAATATCCACGTGCTGTGTCTGATAGTAAAAGAAAAGCTCTGAAAACCTCAAATCATAGCAAATTGTGAGTCCTATTTTCCATCCATCAATTTCTATAATATTTGGCTCTGAACCATGCTTGAACACACTGGATTCCGAAATTGGTTTTTTGTTCTCTAATTGTATGTCAAATAAATGCACTTTACGATACGGAACACTGACTTCACCCGCAGGGCTAATAAGTACAGTTGCATTCCATTTTTCATTTTCGTAGATAAGTGGAGTAGCTCCTATGTGAAGATAGCATTTTTTTCTTTTGCAATAATCTTGAAATGGCTGCCAGAAATCAGATTCAAAATCTATATAGTGTACAGATTCGCTCTCATTTATTCTGAGGAAGAATGCATTTTCTGGAAGAGAAATTAGATCGACAGCCTCACCGATCTGATTCAGTAGGCTAAGAACATTTTTTTTATTGGTTGCAATATCATTATTTGAAATCAGCTGTACAAGAGCTACTCTTAGACTCTCTTTTTTTGAACTCATTATTGAGCTACTATTCTCTGCTCTGTTTTGTCTTTGCACTTCCAATCACTTCCTTCAAGATTCTTTTGAACATTCTCTAAAATCTGGGTGCATCCTGCAAAATTTTTCCCCCATCCTACGCGCTCGGTTTTACCATACTTTGTGTACATTGTTTGGCAACCATTATCTGGGCCACCCGGAATGATTTCTAACATTCTGGCTTCGCCTTTGAACTTACAAATAACGTATTTGGAGTCTTCTGCATATGAAGAAATGCCTATCAAAAGGGTCAAGGCTATAATGAATTTCATATAAACATCCTTGGTGTCGTCAACAATTTGGTGAGCTCAGTAATCGTATATATGTATTTCTACAGTAAATGCTTGAATATATAAACAGTTTTTGATTATTTAAATAAAAATTAAGAAGTTTGTCCGGCCAACTAAGTTGCCCCAGACAGACCAAAGAGGGGCCAACATGGAGATAAATACAGATAGCTTAAAGAGTTCTGAAAATGGAGTCTTTCAAGCTACTCAAAAGTCTGTAGTAAATGATTGCGCCTACTCGATTCGTGAAGTGTTGAGCTCTAAAGATCTGAAAGTGTTTCTTAACTTACCAGATCTTGTCTACCCAAAGGGCTCTAAATACGTACGCCCTTTGAACTTCCATGTAAAAATGATGATTGGAAGACTGAATACACCAAACAAGCATCTCTATATAGTTTATCATAAAGACCAACCAATTTTACGTGCGGGATTTAAAGTTCACTCTCATGCAAATAAAGAAGCTCTTCATTTTGGTTTTTTTGAGTGTCAAGAAGGACATCAAGGAGCTGTTAAACAACTTTTTCAATTTGCCCACTCTAAATATCCACATCTTCCTATACGAGGACCGTTCCACTTCCGAATGGAAGATCCATACATTGGTATTTTGGCAGAGGGCTATGATATAGATCCTTATTTTTTAATGTCTTACAACCCTGCTTATTATAATGAGTATTTAGAGCACGCTGGATTTCATAAGTTAATGGATCTTTTCACTTATCAAGTCAGAGCTGATAAAAAATATGACCCCATCATTACTGAAAATGCACAAAAAGCAAAAGAAAATGGATATGCAGTTCGCAAAGTCAACCGACATAAATTAAGAGACGAGGCCTTTGTAATTGCATCGATCTTTAATGATGCACTTTCGAAAAATTGGGGTTTTGAAGAATTTATTGAAAGCCAAGTTGATGAAATGGTTATGATGTTCAAATTTTTCTTAGATATGAACGCCATATATATTGCTCACAAAGATGGGAAAGATATTGGTTGTCTGCTTATGATTCCTAATTTTAATCACATGATCAAAAGCGCCCGTGGGAAAATAACTCCTGAATTAATTTATCGTTACTTCAGAAGATTTAAAGAACATAAAAACGAAATTCGTGGCTATGCACTTGGAGTGAAAAAAGAAGCTCACGGCCAGGGCATTGGAAGCCTCCTTGTAGATGAAGGATGGATGGACATGTATCTCAACCAAGGATATATGGACGGTGAAATTTCTTGGGTTCTTTCAAATAATGGACCTATGAACGAACTTTCTAAAGCAATGAACGGAAAACACAACAAGATCTATAGAATCTATGAGCGCCAGCCAACTAACGCTTAGTATTATTTTAACTTGTTAGGATTGTGTTATGAAAAAACACTTTATTGAGCTGCGTGTTTCCAGCTATTTTAGTTATTTGGGGCTAACACAAGGGAGATAATACGATGGATTTGTTCAGAAAACTCAAAGGACTTCAAATCGTAAAGATTATTAAGATGTCAGGGATGTATCCATTCTTCCGCACACTTCAAGGTTCAAAAGGTAATAATGTTATTCACAATAACCAGCAACTTGTGATGATGGGTTCAAACAACTATCTGGGGCTGACTCATGATACACGTGTGATTGAAGCTGCTGTTGAAGCTGTCCGAAAATGGGGAACCGGTTGTACAGGATCTCGATTTTTAAATGGTAATTTGGAAATTCATGAACAACTTGAAAAAGAACTAGCTGAATTTTTTGGTTACGAAGCCTCTATTGTTTATGCAACAGGTTTTATGGCCAATCAGGGAGCCATCACTGCTCTTGTTGGTGAAAATGATTACATTTTTTCTGATGAAGAAAATCACGCCTGCATTATTGAAGGTTGCAAATTAACTCGCGGGCAAGTTCTCGTGTATAAGCACAACAATATGGAACATTTAGAACAACTCCTTCAATCTGTTCCGTTAGATGCAGGTAAGCTCATCATTTCAGACGGTGTATTCTCTATGACTGGTCGACTTGCAAATTATGACAAGATCCATGCATTAGCGCAAAAATACAATGCAAAGACATATGTTGATGATGCACACGGAGCTGGAACAATTGGAACAGGCGGAAGAGGTACTGCAGATCATTTTAACCTAAAGCCTGATATCTTAATGGGTACATTTTCTAAATCTTTTGCTTCTCAAGGCGGCTATGTCTGCGGATCTCAAGAGCTTATAGAATGGCTAAGACACAAATCCAGAACATTTATGTTTTCAGCAGCACTAGCACCAGCCTCGGCTGCATCTGCACTCAAAGTTCTACAGATCTTAAAGGAAGAACCTCAGATTGTTGATCGCGTAAGAGAGAATGCAGCTTATCTTAAGAATGCTTTTGAAAATGCTGGGCTTGATACTATGAATACGCAAACATGCGTGGTACCTGTTTTTATTGGTGCAGACGAGGGAGCTCTTTATATTTGTCAGCAGCTTCTTGAAAAAGGAATTTTTACAACCCCGGTTGTGTATCCTGCCGTTCCAAAGGGTCAAGCCGTTATTCGTTGCTCAGTGATGGCTACACATACTCGTGAAGAGTTAGATAAAGCAATTGCAGCTTTTGTAGCTCTAGTTGATATTGTTAAAGAATCCAACCAAATGGCTTCTAGTGATACAGCAATGGCAGATATGTTAGATAGTACAGACGATATTTCTTTTGAAAATCTGTCTAATCAAGAAGCCTCAAGATGATTCATTTTTTTATTTTAGCTTTTCTTTTTGCAAACATTTTGTTTGCAAATGAGAGCGTTCATACGCAACTACAAAAAAATATGGGGCAAAAGCTCGACCAACTTGTTGATGCTGAAAAATTTAAAAACTTTATAAAAGAAAACCCAGATTACTTTCCCGGAGTTTCTGCAAAAAAACCAACCTCTCTAGTCGTAAAAAGAGAAGAGTGGGTAATAGATGATGAAAAGTACCCACTTTCAAATGGCTATAGGCAAATTTACATTGAGGGCAATCCTCAAGCACTAAAAGACCTATGGACAACTCCTGAACTCTTTCCCCAAGTTTATCAGCTC
>CAUJDY010000017.1 GCA_963169805.1 Bdellovibrionota bacterium
TCTTCTAAAATGATTCCTGCCGGATTAACTAGCTGACTCAAGACAGAATGACCATCAAAAGTGTTTCCTTTTACGGCAACAAATAAAGATCCCGGCTGATATTCTTTGTGATTCGTATAGACAGGCAGGAGTGGCAATACACCATACACCTCAACTGCTATCTCTTTAAGCAAATCATTTATCTGCATTAGACTCATTGAGACATATTATAAGAATTTTGTGAGGATTCCTATTTTAAGTTGGAAAATTTGAGATTTTTTTATTTTAATCTTATGCGGAACTCACGGAACCAGTTCTACCTAACTCCAACAAAGGATTTGATCATGAAGATCGTTCGTTTTCTCCAACTCAAAATCATACTAATCTGTCTCTTAACACTCAATTTGCTTGAGGTGCAGGCTTACCCTCTGGTGCCCAACCCAAGCATGACCCCTGGATCTCTCTGTTCGCGGCAGCACGGTGACTATGCAGGTGATAGATATGAAGCTAAAATTCCCTACTGTCGACGAAATGTAGAAGGGCAACTTAAAACTCAACTTTATATTGCCTACGGAGTTCCTTTGGAGTGCCGCGGAAGTTACACAATTGACCACCTCATTCCACTTTCAATTGGTGGAGATAACTCACCTCAAAACCTCTGGCCGGAACACCGCTTAGTAAAAGCCACGCGCCCTTATCTAGAACAACAGGTCTTTGAAGACTTGAGAGACGGTAGAATCACTCAGCAACAAGCCATTGACCGTGTTTATTATGAAAAAATGCAGGCTCACGCACACATAGCAAACACAGGCGGATTCTGCGACCAATAAAAAACGAATCCTGCTGTGATATTTTCCAGAAGAATTTACAGCTCAATCGTTTTTTTACTCCTACTCCAAACGTCATGATATAAGGCCACTCCATCAATCAAATAAGGTGGCCTTCATGAAGCATTTATTTCTTTTGCTTTTATTAACGACTCCATTTTTTACCTACGCAAATACATTATGTACAACATATTTCAGTAAAGTGCCGGCGACTCTATTGAGTTTAGATGAAGTTCAAAGAGCATATCTGCAAATGGATCGCGCAGCAGAGAACGCATCACGAGCAGAATTTACAAAAAGCGAATTGGCCAATGATCTCTATCAAGTTCGCAGTAGATTAGCAGCGCTAAAAAACTCTGTTTTCTCTCGATTACACAAATGGACTGGACAAATCGCAAACTTAGAGAAACAAGTACAAGATCTTGAAAAGCAAGTTGAGGCCTATGATGCACGCAAGCGTAATGATGAAATAGAAATGAATTCAGCCAAAGAAGTCATTATTCAACAAAACCGTCTCGCGCGCGAGCTTTCTTCACAATTCGCCGGCTATCCTCACATTGAAGCTTCTCTGAAAAAAGCCCTTTTGAAAAATCCTGAAGATCTCAGTAGAAAATTCGAACTAGAAAATACAGTGAAAGATCCTAACCTTGAAGTCCTAACAACAGATGGCTCTATGGTTGTAAAGGAGATCGATTCAAGACGAGGGATTGCATTACTGAAAAGTAAAATCAAACTTGATGTTCTTGTTGCCTACTATGTAGATTTTTTTGTTTTTTATGACTTCAGAAATCAAAAGATTGTTCTCAGTGGATTTGAAGTTGACTCGAAGAATGTATTCTCTCAGTTCTTTATGGATCCTGCGAGCCTTTATAAAGGACCAGCTTCTTTCACAAATTTTGAGAAACTTGCAAGCCAATCTGGCCAGCAGAGACCTCAAGATTTCAACAAGACTGCCGCGCGCCTAAAAACACTCAGTCCTAGTCTAACGAGTGAACATATTGGGGCAACCTTGCGCGCTTATCACAACAACCCCACTGTCCAACGCCAAATGGATTACGCGTTACCACTTTTGGAAAAAAAAGCAGTAGCAGAACAAGCTAAAGTAAATAGACGCTCCTACCGCCAGTCTCAAGATCAAAGCTCTGCACAAGCGTCCTCTCAATCTTCTCTGGATTTTTGGATTTTTTATTGGATCCTAATAGCCGACCATAATCACCCCGAGTACCAGGTCAGAGATCAAACATTAATGCAAATCTCACTGGTTCCCGAAGCAGAAAGAGGCTCTTACATAAGATCAGCAACAGAAAACAGTTCTTTTAGCCCTGAGAATCAGACTCGCTTTGAACAACAGCTGGAGCGCTCTCTGGCAGAAAGGCTGGAGATACCGGAAGGTCAAAATGTAGAGCAACTTATAGAACGTCCCCTTAGCACACCATCAGATTCTTCTTATCGAGATTCAGATACAGGCAGTAGAGACACAGATTATTCTCGCGATAGTGATTCAGGTAGTAGAGACTCCTATGATTCTTCGTCTTATGACTCAGGCGGCGGCAGTTTTGGCGATTAATTTTAAGTTGCATTTTAAGTCATAAACTTAAAAACTATTTATGTGAGAAAAATTCAATTACAAAGAACTCTCGGAAGTCAAAAAGGTATAGGAATCATAGCGGCTATATTTGCAGCAGCTCTTGTGGTGTTGATAGCCCTAGGTGTATCGAAGATTATTGTCGATCAAAATAAAATCAGTGCACGCATCAGCTCTTCTAACTCTTGTTCGGATATTTCTCAAACAGTTGTCAATTATCTCTAGCAAGATGGAGATTCTCTAGATATTCACTCCATGCCTATTGAACCAGATGGAACTTTTCCAGCCTACGCTAATGCCGTTGTCAACTCCGATGGCAATCCTCGCTATACTTTTGGAAATGGTATCGGAACTCCAGTGATGATTAGTAGTACAGCTCTCCAAATCACAGAAGATAACCAAGTGACTTCTTTGTCTGTGGTTCCGAATAACTTCTTGGTTCACAATTATTTAAATGTAAACAACTCCTTAAGCCGTCTTGTTTCTCTTTCAACTCAGTTAAACTTATGCAGCTGGGGAACTGTGTATGACAGTGCAAGTGGTGTGAATCTCCTCGATGGAATTGAAGTGAGTGG
>CAUJDY010000018.1 GCA_963169805.1 Bdellovibrionota bacterium
CAAATGAATGTACAAGTGACTCAGGAAAAAGAGGAGGTTGTTAAGATTAACTCTCTCATGAGTCAATTGGCGCTCTGTAAAGATTTAGATTCTGTTGTTCAAACATTTTTAGATCAAACTTTTCAACTCATTAGTAAGCCAGTACTATTGCTCACTCATGTTCCTTCTCACTTAGCATTTATGGCAACGCACGCAGCAGGTATCGACAAAGCACAGCTAAAGAATATTGGACTCAATTTAAAGCATATAGATCCTAAGGATTATTTACAAAAAATTGCAGATCCACAATCATTGGAACCTCTCCAAAAACTAATGACAGACTACTTCAAAGCTCAAAAGTATCTCGCTGTAGCTGTTGAGGATGACCAAGGTATATCAGCTTATTTAGTTGTTATGGATGAAATTCAAGACGTCAGTATGAGAAGACTCTTGGATAGTTTTATTAGTATATTCAAGGTGTCTTTTATTAATGCAAGAATGCAAAAACGCATTCATGACATGGCAATTAAAGATCCTCTCACAGGTCTCTATAACCGTCGCTACTTCAATGAGAAAATTGAAGAGGAAATATCAAGAGCAAGAAGAACTCGTCTTCCTGTTTCATTGATTTATATGGATATAGACCATTTTAAAAAATATAACGATCAAAATGGTCACCCAATGGGAGATGTGCTTCTTAAGATGTTTGCACAAGTTTTAAAAAAGACGAGTCGTCGCAATGATGTTATTGCTCGAATTGGTGGTGAAGAGTTTGTTATTATTCTTCCTCATACAGATAAAATGGGTGCGGCAATTAAGGCAGAGAAATTACGTAGAGTTATAGAGGCAACTCCGTTTCCTCACGGAGAAAAGCAGCCTCTTGGCAAAGTTTCATCCTCGATGGGAGTATCTGAATACCCAGCACATTGTCATGATTCTGAAGGATTGGTAAAGGCTGCTGATGAAGCGCTTTACCAAGTAAAATCAACAACAAGAAATCGTGTTTGCTTAGCAACTGTTCCAGAAGATTTTCAAGTGGATTTTGAACCGATTAAAGTTCCTCCTTATGAGGAGAAAAAGAAATGATTCTACGTCAAACTGTTGCTGAAATTTCAAAATCTTCTATTCTAAAAAACTTAGAGACACTTAAAGAAATTCATAAGACCAATGGTAAATCTCGATTATTTTTTTGTCCTATGATCAAAGCTAATGCCTATGGGCATGATGATGTTATTGTATCTAAAATTCTAGAGCCACATGTGAGCCACTTTGGAGTGGTCCTACTTGAAGAGGCTCTCAAATTAAGATCACAGGGTATTAAAAGGCCTATTCTTGTTTTTGGATTATTAGATAGTTCTCAGAGCTTTAAATTGTGTGAGGAGTATGATTTAACACCCGTTATAAGTTCCTTTGATGCTTTGAAAGTTTACATGGGATCTGGTGTAAAAAAAATCAAAGCTCATCTTAAGTTTGACACAGGAATGACACGTCTCGGTTTTCAAAAAGAGGATTTGAATGCGCTCAAAGTGCAAATAAACAATCTCACTTCATCTCTAGAAATTGAGGGAATTTGTACTCATTTTTTGAATGGTGAAGATGCAAAAGATGAAGAAGGATTTACTCAAGAGCAATTCAAAAGTTGGACAGAGATTGAAAAAGAATTCAGCGGTTCCTATAAAGTTTCACATTGTCTAAACAGTGCAGCTCTTCTTTCTGGATTGCCTCACCGCGAGAAATTTCAGTTGGATGTGAATTATATGGGTGCTCGTCCTGGGTTATCTTTGTTCGGATATAATCCTGGAGTTGAGAGTACTCATAGATTTCATCCAATCATGACGGTAAAAAGTATCTTAGTACAAAAAAAGACAATCAATACGGATGCTACAGTTTCCTATGGTGCAACTTGGAGAGCTCGTCGTCCTACAGTCGTTGGAGTGGTCGCCATCGGATATGCGGATGGATATTTTCGTCAATTATCTAATCAAGCAGAAATGATTGTAAGAGGCTATACGGTGCCCATTATAGGGCGTATCTGTATGGATTATACAATGGTAGATTTAACAGATCACCCAATGAAAGATCAGATTCATATAGGCGAATCCTTAATTGTTTGGGGAGGGGCGCACTCCGTCAATGCTCAGACGTTAGCAAAAAAAATAGATACGATTCCCTATGAACTTTTAACTCATGTAAGTGCAAGAGTTCCAAGATTGGAAGTAGACTGATGGAAAATATCATGAATAAAACAAAAGAAATTATAAATGATTTTATTCTTTCAATTGGTCATTTCTTTTACAATACCATTATTATCGAAACAGGAAAAATAGGCGTCTTTTTTATAGATTCCATTTCATGGTGGTTTAAAAAGCCATATCGCTGGAATGAAGTTATTTACCACATGGAGTTTGTTGGTAATAAATCAATGATCATTATCATGTTAACGGGTGGATTCACTGGACTTGTTTTTACGTTTCAAGCTTGGGTTGGATTATCAATTGTAAATGCAGAGAATTTAATTGGTCCAACTGTAGGGTTGGGAATTACAAGAGAGTTAGGGCCCGTTCTAACAGGACTCATTATTGCCGCTCGAGCAGGTGGAGCGATGGCTGCACGCCTGGGTACGATGAGAGTGACTGAGCAGATCGATGCTCTAGAGGTGATGGGTGTTGATGCGAAAAATTATCTTGTTGCTCCAAGAATTCTGGCTTCAATTATTAGTACGCCATTACTCACAGCTGTTTTTGATTTTGTAGCTCTTTGCGGTGGGTATTTTTTAAATACATATATACTACATTTAGATCCTGCAATTTTCTTAGAAAAAACTCGTTTCTTTGTTGATCCTAGCGATATCAATGAGGGGTTGATCAAAGCAGCAGTTTTTGGGCTCTTTTTTTCTACAATTTGTACTTATAGAGGATACTACACTAAGGGGGGCGCTAAGGGTGTAGGAGATGCCACAAATCAGGGAGTTGTTGCTAGCATGGTCTCAATTATCATAATTGATTATTTCCTGACTAAGATTATTGGAATGTTCAAAGGTCATGGGTTGTAAAAATGGAAACAAAAGAGTTTGCTGTGAATGTTGAACATTTAAGAAAAAGTTTCGATGGAAAAGAAGAAGTTCTAAAGGGTATTGATCTACATATAGAAAAAGGAAAAATAACTTTTATAATTGGTTTTTCTGGAACAGGAAAGAGTGTCTTGCTCAAACACTTGTTGGGTGTGCATAAAGCCACCTCTGGAGACGTTGAAGTTCTTGGACATAAGCTTTCAACTCTTAATCATGATCAACTGATCGAGGTGCGCAAAAAGTTTGGAGTTTTATTTCAGGCTGCAGCTTTATTTGATGATCATTCGGTTTTAGAGAATGTCATGTTTCCTTTGAATGAGCATCGAAAAGATCTTTCGAAAGCAGAGAGAGAGCAAATTGCATCATCTAGACTTAAGCAGGTGGGCTTAGAGGAGAAGCATTACAATAAACTTCCTTCGGAAATCAGCGGTGGGATGCAAAAAAGAGTGGGTCTAGCTCGAGCGATAGCCCTTAATCCAGAAATCATTCTGTATGATGAGCCAACAACAGGTTTAGACCCAATTATTACGGAAATGGTGGATAATCTAATTATAGAGACGCATAAATCCCGAGAGGGGATGACAAGCATTATTGTGTCTCACGATTTAACAGCTGCATTCCGATTAGCAGACTATATTGCTATGCTGAATGCAGGAACAGTTTTGTTGTATGGAACGCCAGAAGAATTTTTGGCATCTGATAATGAGTTAGTAAGAAAGTTTGTTGATAAAGGGATTCATCGCAAGTGAAGTTAATGCAGCAATCAACAGAATTTAAAGTCGGTGTACTTGTAATAGGGATAGCACTCCTCATTGCATACATGACAATTGGTGTAAATGAAGATCCAAGTTATCTTGGAAGATCCCATTACTATTGGTTTCACTTAAGTGATGCAACAGGTCTTGTTGAGAACAGTGCCGTTAAAGTTGCTGGTATAAATGTGGGAGTCATCAAAAAAATAACACTCGAGAACGGTTTTGCTAGAGTGGATATCACTTTAAATCCGGACGTTCTAATTACTGAGGCTTCAAAAATTGAAATTAGAGCGCAGGGGATTCTGGGAGATCGCTACGTGGAAGTTGTTCCCGTAGACACATCTGCACCTCAGTTAGCAAACGGATCAGAAATCAAAACAGTTCAAAATAAAGGTTCTTTTGATGCCATTATGAACGAAGTAAGTCAGATTGCCGCAAATGTGAATGAAGTGGCTGACTCGCTTAAAAAATCAATGGTTGAAGGGGATGAAACAACTCGGCTGGGTCGAATTGTAGGAAATCTCGAAACTTTAACAGGGGATCTTGCAGAACTTTCATCAGAAAAGAAAGACGAAATTAAAGATATAATTGATAATTTAGAAACAGTCACTGCAGAGGTGAAAACTCTTATTAATGATCCCTCAGAAGAAGGATTCAAGGCGTCTTTTGCTAAGTTTAATCGTGGAATTGCACGAGTAGATGCTGCCATGAAGAATGTTGAAGAAATCACAGATAAAATAAATTCTGGAAAAGGAACACTCGGTAAGCTCATTAATGATGAAAAAACAGTTGAAGAGTTGAATACAGCCATACAGGGTGTTAGTGAGTTTGTTGGGACAGCTTCCAAAACGACAACCCACTTAGATTTTCACACAGAGTACTTAGGTGATATTGGCGAAGCAAAAAGTTATTTGGGAGTGAGGCTGCAGCCAGGTTTAGATCGCTACTATGAATTACAAATTGTAGACGACCCTAAGGGGGTTGTGAAAGAGACAACAACAGAGACGACAACGGGTGGATCGACAACTGTTGTAGATGAAAAGAAAACCTATAAAAACAAACTTAAGTTTACAGCTCTTTTTGCAAAAAACTTTTATGATTTTACATTTAAAGCTGGTCTAATTGAAAATTCGGGTGGAGTGGGTATGGAATATCACATCATTCCCAAGCGCATGAAATTTATGTTTGATGCATTTGATTTCGGCGAAGATGCTCCTCACCTCAGAGCAGCGCTACGCTATACGTTGTTTCACGGAATCTATATCATAGGTGGAGCGGATGATTTTATCTCTGATGATGGAGAAGAATCCGCTTATATTGGAGCAGGTCTAGATTTATCAAACGACGATCTAAAACTCTTCCTTTCTAAATTCTCTTTTTAATAGACATATTTGTTTTTAAATATAAAATACCCACCATCATTCTCAAAGCAAGTAGGTACCTTTATGTTTAAAAATGCACTTGTAAGCGTTACAGATAAAACAGGATTAGCGGAATTTTTGAAGCCGTATGTTAATCAGGGGCTAAGGGTTGTCTCCACAGGAGGAACTGCTCAATATCTAAGAGATAATGGTATTCCCGTTGTTTATGTGCAAGAGCAAACAGGGTTCCCGGAAGTGATGGATGGACGAGTAAGAACGCTTCATCCAAATATTCATATGGCACTTTTGGCGCGAACAGAAAATCCAGAAGATATGTCCCTATTAAAAGAATACAAGTTGGAGCCCTTTGATTTAGTCATAGGCAATTTGTATCCCTTTGAAAAGTATTCCCAAACAATTTCAGATGAAAGAGAATTAAGTGAATACATTGATATTGGGGGACCGGCCTTACTTCGAGCCTCAGCAAAAAACTTTCACCAAATTGCTGTCATATGCGATCCATCAGATTATGGCTGGATTTCTGAGAAAAAAAATCTTGAGATACATGATAGAAAAAAATTAGCAGCAAAACTTTTTGCGCATATTTCAAATTACGATTCGCTGATTGCAAGGACTTTGGCAGAAGATTCGACCTCTTTAACTCGACAGACATTTCCGGCTCAGTTGATTAGCGAACTCAGATACGGCGAAAACCCTCAGCAAAAAGCTTTTTGGTTTAAAGAATCGGGAGCTCGTGGTGGATTGCATGAATCTCAAATTCTTCAGGGTAAGGCGCTATCATACAATAACATCCTCGACTTAGATGCTGCAGTTGATTTGGTGAGATTATTTGATGAGCCCTGTTGTGTAGGTGTGAAACATAATAATCCATGTGGAGCTGCATTGGGAGATACCTTGGAGGATGCAGTTGCAAAAGCTGTTGCTGCTGATCCTAAGAGTATTTTTGGGGGAATAGTTGCAACCAACCGAGAAATTACACGGGATTGTGCAAAGATTCTTTCGCAAATCTTTCTTGAGTGCATTATAGCTCCAAAAATTTCGATGGAAGCTCAGCAAATCTTCTCAGAAAAGAAGAATTTAAGAGTTATAGAGTGGAAAGACTATAAGTCGACATCAAATGTGCAAATTAAATCTGTATCTGGTGGGTTTTTGCTGCAAACGCGAGATCAAGTGATGCCATGGGATCAAAATTGGAAATATGAGGGCGAAAAACCTTCTCAAGAGATACAAAAAGACTTATCATTTTCATGGAGAGTTTGCTCGGCTTTAAAGAGTAACGCTATTGCGATTGTGAGCAAAGGGGTTACTGTTGGTTTGGGTATGGGGCAGGTGAGCCGGGTAGATAGTGTGATTCATGCAATAGAACGTATGAAAGCCTACCACCCAAATGCGCCTCAACCCGTACTTGCATCGGATGCATTCTTTCCATTTGAAGACTCCATTGAGATGATTGCAAAGGCGGGCATCAAATGGGTGATTCAGCCGGGAGGATCCGTTCGTGATGAGCAGGTCATTCTTGCTGCAAGAAAATTTGGAGTGAACTTAGTTCTAACAGGAACTCGACACTTCAAGCATTAGAGAGTATTCAAAAGTAGGCGAAGAGGATGAGATGTCTCAAATCAAGGAATGGTTAGTCAAATCTGCGGGTGAGATCAAGGGGCCGTATACTTTTGATGAAGTTGTCGAAAGAATACAAACCAAAGAAATTATTCTTGTAGACGAGGTTGCTAAATCTTTTGGTCGTTGGAGATATGTTAGGGATGAAGGTGTTTTTGAAAAAGTTGTATTGGAACTCAAAAATCGTGAAGAATCTCGTGGTGAAAAGACTTTTACAAATTCAGATACAGATGCCATTACACAAGATGTAGCAGACCATGTTGTAAATTTTTCGAGCTCGTCTCAAATCAAAAATCAAATTCAAGATCATTTTAAAAAATCAGAAGAAAAAACGGAGCAAAAAAAATCTGAGAAGCAATCTCAGTACGAAGAAGTACAAGTTAAATCTTATGCCTACGAAAAAGATCGTGAAGTACAAAAAGATCTAAAGAAAACACGAACTATCCAGATATTGGGAGTATTGCTAGTTTTAATTTCAATTATAGGTTTTATTTTTATTCAGAATAAAAGCACATTTGTAAGTTATGACGATCTTAAAAAGACTGCGGTAAGATCTTTTGAGTTAGGTCAATTCCAACAAGCTAAGTTGTTATTTGAGAAATTAGTGGCACAGAATCCAAGTGATGATGAAATTAAGTATATGTCTGCTTACAACAACTTATACTTAGGAGATACAATCATTGCAGAGAAGATGTTGAGTGAGCTTAAAGAAAAAAACTCAAGATATCAGAACCAAGTTTATAATCTTTTAGGAATTATTCAGCTCAAAAATTATAACTTATCGGAAGCAAAAACTTACTTTGAAGATGCACTCAAACTATCACCTCAATTTGTGCCAAGTTTCTACAACAAAGGTATTGTTGATTTTCTTGAAAATAGATTTTTAGAATCTCATCAAAACTTTTCTCTCTCAATGGTCCATGGAGGACTCGACGGTGTTATTTTGCTAATGAATGTTGAGCTCCTTGCAAATAGCGGCAGGCTTATCATGGAAGAGCCAGAGTTTAAGTCTAGAGCGAACGAGATTCGATCTTTACTCCGTAAGCATATTCAGAGTTTTGAAATTTATAAACAAGAATTGCTTATTGGATTGGCCGTTATTAATCATTTCTTAGGTCAGATTGATGAAATTGATAAAAACTTAGAAATGGCTATAAATGTAGATCCTGATCAGACACAAAATCATATTTTTGATATTTCTTTTTATAGAGATGTTATGACGTGGAACAGAATTCATGGTTGGATTAAACTTTTAAAAGAGCAATACCCTCGTCAAGAAAATCTATCCACACTTTATGGCTATTCTCTATTTAAAGGAACGGAAAAAATTGAAGGCAAGAGCTATATTGAGGGACGTCTTGATCCAAACTTCAAGCACCCAATTGATCATATATTAAATGCTTACATCTTGTGGTCTCTGGGAAGGGATGCCGAGGCTGAAGTGGCTTTGATGTCTATCCCTACGCCATCATGGAATCCAATCGCACATAATCTGAAGGCTAAGATTTGTTTTAAAAAAGCCGATTATGAGTGTGCTCAAAAAAGCTACGAGGCTTCCCTGGTTCTGAGAAAGAGTAATATTGTCTCGCTTTCGGGACTCTCTGCTGTGTTCTTGAAGATCGGCAATCGAATGTTGGCAAAGGATGCTATTGCTGAGGCTTACCGAATCTCGCCTCATTTTAAGCCTACTCTTGATATCAAATATGAAATGGAGTTTAAAAAATGAGGTTTCTAGTTTGCTTGGCTTTCTTTTTGGTATCATGTACGGACTCGCATAAAACAGATAATTATAAATTTGAAAGAACGGAAGAGTCTGGTGTCGTCTTTGACCTTGTTTTTCCTAAAACGTTTTGGGAGCAAATCCTTAGAGATTCACCTCCTACTATCAAGCCAGAAACCAGTGTCTATGAGCTCTACGAAGCACTGCCAATTGATGTTAAGTTGATCGAAGAGAAAGAGGGCATTCTCAGAGGAAAAAATCATCTTGTGACCTTTACAGAGTTTGGGGGGCAGATTGATTACTCCCAGTATTTAAATCCTGAAGTAGGTGGAGATTTTAGAGTTTATTTTGAACCAGAAGAGCCGTCAGAAGAAGATCCTGCAGAGATTCGAAAAGTTTATTTTTTGAGTGCAACACCGCAAATACAATTGGGAGAAGAAGTTTTTGGTGGTGGCTGTAATTTTTTATATGACGTGACTCAATTTTTTAATAAAAAAGTCTTTAAAGAGGGATTGCTTCTTCACACTGCGCAAAACCGCTATTTCTATCTTACAGCAGGTCGTTTTTATTTCTTCCATTACTTAAAAAATAAAATTAGAGTAGCTCAGATCACTTTTGATGACCAAAGATTACAGGATAAGATCTGCCAAAATAGAATATGAGGACCGCATGACACAAACTAAAGAGCTTGTAGCAATTAATGGCCATATTTCAAAGCCGGAAGATGCGAAGATATCGGTTTTTGACCGAGGTTTTTTGTTTGGTGACGCCATTTACGAAGTCACACGGTCTTATGGACGTATTTTGTTTGAATTAGAAGCTCATGTAGATCGTCTTTTTAAATCTGCAGAACAAATCGATATGAGACTTCAGATGAATAAGGCAGAGTTGATTGGGCATATTTACTCAATCTACAAGAAGCTAGATATTGATAACGTGTTTATGAGAATACAGATTTCAAGAGGACAAGGGCCAATAGGAATGAGTGGTAAAATTCCTCAGTCTGTAAATGAAGTGATTTACATGTACCCATTTGTCCCAATAGATTCTTCTTATTATACAAAGGGTGCAAAAGCTTTTGTGACATCTCGTTTAAGAAATAGCAAGCGAGCTTTAGATCCAAATATTAAATCAGGAAATTATTTGAATAATGTTATGGCTTTTATTGAGGGTGAGAAGCAGGATGCTTTTGAAAGTTTTATGGTCAATGACAAAAACCACATTACAGAAGGCTGTACATCAAATATTTTTATGGTCAAGAATGGGGTGTTTATTACGCCTCCAAGTGATTATGATATTTTACAGGGAATTACTCGAAAGATTATTATGAAAATAGCCCCTAGAATTGGAGCTAAAGTTACCGAAGAGGGTTTTGATCTCAAAACATTGCAAAACGCTGATGAGGTGTTTTTGACGTCTTCGACGCGTGAGATTGTTCCTATAAATAATGTAAATGGCAGATCTTGGGATGTAAGCCGTTTTTCTTTGACAAAAAAACTCACGGAAGCCTACAAAAGATATATTGAAGAATATTGCGAGTCTGCTCAGAAAACTCATCCTTGGAAGTAATTTTTAGGTGTGATCGAATAGCAGCATAGTGAAGTAACAAGTTATGTGGGGTTGTATGGATAAAGTTTTTATTAAAGATCTCAAACCATCGATCTCTTTTAAATCCACTTTTTTAGTTAAAGAAAAGAACTTAAGTGTAGATAAAAAGGGTAATCCGTTTTTATTAGTTGTTTTGTCTGACAAGACTGGCTCAATAGATGCACGTGTTTGGGATCAAGCTGAGTCTATGAATGAGATGTTTGAAGTTGATGATTTTGTTTTGGTTAAGGGAGTCGTTCAAAAATTTCAGAATAGAAACCAGGCCGTTATTCACGGACTTGAAATATTAAGCCCTACAAGTGTAAAAATAGCTGACTTCCTTCCAACAACTCAATTTGATATCGAAAAGATGTTTGATGACTTGATGGAAATTGTAAAAACAGTGGAAGATGCTCATATCCAGACGCTTCTTTTTAATACATTAAAAGATCCAGAGGTTCATCCTCTCTTTAAGAGGTGCCCAGCGGCTAAAACAGTTCATCATGCGTATATAGGTGGCTTATTAGAGCATACGCTTTCTATGTGTCGTGTAATGTGCGCAATTTCGCCTTTGTATCCTCAGCTTAACCGAGATCTTCTTATTTTTGGATGTATCTATCATGACATTGGAAAAATTTGGGAATTATCTTTTGATACGGATATTGGCTATACAGATGTTGGCAGACTTGTAGGACACATTCCAATGGGCAGTGAGCTTGTAGAGAGAAAAGCAAAAGAAATTTCTCATTTTCCTTTTGAATTAAAAAATATTTTAAAACACATTGTTTTAAGCCATCACGGGTTATTAGAGTACGGGTCTCCAAAGCGACCTAAGTTTTTAGAGGCTGTTATCGTTGGAATGATTGATGATTTAGACAGTAAAATGCAATCCCTAACACAACTTTTAGAAACACAGTCTACAGAAGCTTCTAAGTGGACAGGGTATAATTCCATGCATGATCGGTATTTTTATACAGAGATCTTAAAAAATAAAATTAAAAATATGAAGTCTACGTTATGAACTTTCTAACGGATAAACTTAAGATCTTGAACCTAAAAAATATTAAGTATATCTGGAAGAAATCAGAGAAAGATTTAATTTTTATTCATGCGTCTTCGTTAACCTACTCAACTTTTTTGAATTTTATTCCTCTTTTTGCCCTAGCTTATTATTTTTTCGATTTTATAGGTGGGTTTGAGCAGCTCCAAGGAGATACTCAAAGTTTTATATCTGAAAATTTAGCGCCGCAGTTTGCAGATGAGATTCTTACTTATTTAGAGATTATACGTATTAAAATAAATCCAAAGGCAATGGGAGTTTTTGGAGTAGTTGGGTTTATTGTTTCTGGAATTCTATTGTTATCAAAAATTGAAGCATCCTTAAATTCGATGTGGAATTTTTCAAAGAATAGACCATGGGTGCAAAAAGTTACAACGTATTGGACAATGTTATCTCTAGGTCCAATTTTTATTGGTTTTTCTGTTATCACAGCTAGACAGGCACTTCTGAAATTTCAAGATGACCAATCTCTGGTAGGATTTGCTTTGGCGTCAGTTTTATCTGCTTTACCCTATATCACCACAGCACTGCTATTTACGGCCATTTATCTTTGGCTTCCTGCTGTTCGTATTTCTTGGAGAGCTGCAACTGTTGGCGGTGTGGTGGCTGCAATTTTGTTTGAGGGTTTAAAGCAGCTCTACGCAATATATGCGGTTTACGCGCTCAAAAATAGTATCTATGGAACCCTAGCTGTAATTCCTATTTTTATGGTTTGGATTAATTTTTTATGGGTGGTTATTCTATTGGGTGCTCAAGTCTGTCACTTTATGGTGGAAAAGCCGTATTCAAAAAATTAGAAGCTGGATCCTGCTCCAAAAAGACCACTGCAACCGAGAGAGTTTGTAAGAATAATTAAAGCCATATCAGAGTTATAACTTGGTGGTGTCGTGGTTGTTGTAGAGTTATCTTTGTCACCGTTGAGATTAAAGTATTGAGTGTTTTGATTTGGCATGAAAGATTGAATATTGTTTACACATTCAATGTAATTTCCATGGTGAATAACAAGAAGCATCTGAGTTACAAATGGAATCAGATCATTAATGGATCTGCTGATAGCAGGACTTCCAAACACAGATGCGGTGGGGATGTCGTCATAAACATATTGCGTACATTCTTCTGAACTTGAAACATAACCAAGCTCAGCCATTTTAGTGCAAACTCGAAGCCCTATAATAATTAAACCTTGGGCTGTAATAACAGATCCATCACCATCGTCACCGTCTCCTCCGAAATCTCCTGGATTAGTTGCTTGAGTAGAGGTTCTGTTATTATTTAATTGACCGCAATTGTTGTAGCCAATGAGAAGTGCAAAGTTGAGTAGTACTAATACTAAAATTAAAAACTTACGGCTCATTTTTCACTCTCTTGATAGCTATGTATAAAACTCAAACAAGAAGGTGATTTACGAAGTATCTCAATAGCTAATTCAATTCCATAAACATTTATTTCACCTACAGTTATTGGAAAGTTATCAATATGTGCATTGCACTCAGACATTAAGGCTCCATCAATAAATAACTCTTTGTTGTTTATTTTTTGAGCCAGTATATTTAGATTCAATATAGAAGGATCATCATAAAATGTTTGCACAATATAGGGTTGTGTTTCAGAGATGAATCCGCACTCTGTGTAGTCAAATTGAGTATCGATTGATGTTGTTACTGTGCAGAGGTCTGAAATAACTCTACGTATGAGCATACGCACAGTGTTGCCCCCGCCATCATCGCCGCCATCGCCAAAGTCTCCAGGATTTGTAGCTTGGGTAGAAGTTTTATCTCTATGAGAGAGTGGTCCGCAATTATTATAGCTTATGAGAACAGTCAAGCTGAGTATGAGCAGTAAAGCTAAGGTAAAATTGCGCTTCATAGATTACTCCGCTGTTCTCTCGGCTATGAAAGTGAGGCATGCAGGAGAAGCTCTTAAGATAAGAGTGGCATAATCCATCTCTGTAAGATTGCTCAGGTAGGCGTCACCATAAGCAAGTGCGAGTTGTTTTTTGAATTGTTCAAGTTGCAAAGGATTATTGATAAAATTCAAAACGTGATTTTCACATTCTACGAATGGAAGAGTCCGAAACTCTAGTTCTCTGCCTTGAATTCTAATAAAAAGAGCTTCAAGATTATTAAGAGCTTCGTCATTGTAAAATGTTTGGACAATTCTCTTGCCATCGATTCCCTCTGTGTAACAAGCCTCATAGTTATATTCATCGTTTGCTTCGGCTGTTTTTTCGCATACGTTATTGACAAGTCTTGTAATATGATCCGCTATTTCATTAAAATTTCCACCTTCATCGCCACCAAAGTCTCCGGGATTAGGTGCTTGAGTAGAGGTTTTGTCTTTGTGGGACAGTTGTCCGCAGTTGTTGTAGGCGACAAGTATGGAGAGGTTGAGTAGGAGTAAGAATCCAACAATAAACTTATTTTTCATCCGATTCATCCTTCTTGTCATTCAGTACAACAGTTAAATCTGCAACTTCAAAAAACTGCGTATTAAGAGTATAAATCGCTTCTCCGTCTTGTGGGGCCGAAAATTTTGCAATAAATTCTTGTCTTACTTTTTCTAGAAAATCTTTGATCTCAGGGATTCGTTCTTTTTTTACGGGTAGAGTGGTTGATGTGATATCTCTTTTTTTACTTTTTTGTTCAAAGAGAGCTTCTGATGCTTTTTCTATCATGATTTTATGAAATTTAAAAATAAACCCCAAAGACACATTTGGAGGAAGGCTAATGTGTCCATCAACTTTACGGAGGCGTCCTTCGTTATCTCGGTTCAGAAGTTTTAAGTCGAGTAAGGTTTTAATAAATTCTGCAACATCTGTTTCACTCACTTTGCCTTTAAAGTAGTTTTTTGAAATCCATGCTGGATCTTCGTCAAAAGATTGAAGCTCTACCATTTCGCGAATGGCTACAAGAGCCCAGTGACTGAAATACTGAAATTGTTTGTACTCCACCGGGCGAACTTTCACATATCCAGAGGCTTTGTAGATTTGATCTTGGTAGGCCAATTTTTCTTCTACAGAATGAGCTTGATTCATCATAACAAGATTTTTAAAGAAATCTGATTCTTGTTTGTCGAGATCTAGAAATTTTGAAAGCTTCGTAATGGCTTGAGGTGAGATATTTCTTTTACCGTCAATGACTAGCAAGATGTAATTGGGAGATGTAAATCC
>CAUJDY010000019.1 GCA_963169805.1 Bdellovibrionota bacterium
ATTTTTTTATTTTATAATGGATTCTATTAGACCACATTTTTTCAGACGCGCGAGTTGCATCTCCTGTAAATAAAAAGCTATTTTTGAACTTAAATATACTTGAATTAGAGTTATTATCGTTAAAGGACTGCGATTGAAAAAGAGTCTGAATCGAACGGCTTAAATTTTTGCATGGAGGAAGATTTTTTAAGTATTTATGTTTTGACTCTTTAAAGAGGCACAGAGTTCTCATGTTTTTTTGTAAATTGATTGCAAAATTAATATGATCTTTATCTTCGTGACTGTAATAAGCAAAATTATTCAGGTGTTGGCAAAGAGGTATCACGTCTGAAGGAAAAACTTCACCTCCAAAATCTATGTGATGACATTCGTTTTTGTAGAAGATTGTCAAAAATTGTCCTTGTCCAATATTCCATAAAATAATTTGTGGTTTGAAATCAAAACAAATTGCTGTTGGAAGTAAAAAGATGCAAGCGAGAAGCTCTTTCATATTTTTCCTTTATAATAATCATGCAGTTAAAAATAAAAAAATAAATCCAAAGATAAAAGATTGAGATCTTCCATTGAGCGGATACGGTGTCTAATGAGATGTGTTTGAGAGTAGAAAATAGCGTAGACCATAAGAAGTCAATAAGAGGTGAGATTGGAGTAATAAAGCTAAGAAGACTTAAGGGGAAAAGGGCGAATCCTATTAACGGTGCAATAAGGGTGTTTATCAAGATGCTGATGGGATGTGGAGCTGAAAATGCAACCAGTACAGGCAAAAGAATGAAATACGTGGATGTATTCCTTAGAATATGCTGTTGTCCGGGTCTGCAAGCTAAAGCCGCTGAAGCGCTTAACAAAGTAGAAAATGAATGGATAAAAGTTCTTTGAGCGAAAAACAAGCATAGGGTGCTAACCAGTACAATCTCACTATGAAGCCAAAATAGAATTTTTTTAGAAACAAGTTGTGTGATAACAAGAGATATGAGCCCTCTAAGAGCAGGAGCTTGAAGTTTAGTCATTAGGCAGTATAAAAAAAGACACACTATTTTTAGTGTAAACGTACATTTTAATTTGCTCAGGAACCAATCAAGAAAGATGAGATGTGAGGCAGAGACCACAATAAGATGAATGAGCCCACTCGATCTTAATAGATATAACTCAACATGTGGTATTTGAGATTGATCTCCACATACAATTGCTCGTGTCATAAAGCCATAGTGACTGTTTGGAGTAAAATTTAAGCACAAATTATGAAGATATTCAGAGGTAGAATTTAAGTTTAGACCATTCCAGTTCGGAACGAAAATAAGTCCTATTGTTATTATAATTGATACAAACCACATAAACATCTGTTTATGCAATCATAAGGCCGCGTACTGCTAGAACATATTGCATTTGAATTCAGCAAAAAACGAAAATCGGATTTAAGATCTTAAATAAAAATGTTAGAGATTCGTTAATTTGTTATTATTAATTAGTAATTACAGATATTTATGAGTGATGTATTTTTAAGCAAATCGGTGAAACCGTTGAGTTTAAGTGGGTCTAAGGTCTAGTTGTGTGACCTTTCCACAATCATTGTGGAAAAGTCTTAATTGAAAGACCCAGACCAATAGATTGTGCATAGAAAATGCAACTTCGACTAAATAGAACGATCAAAAAAATACAACATGATGCAATTTTACAACACTCATATACTCTTAAAAATCATGACTAGACTTTGCGACTTAGATTTTTATTTAAATACAAAAGGCTGTTAAAATTTAATCTATTAAATTCAGTGCTTGCAGCGCAGTGTGCTGACATCACTGGCAACTTGATTTCACGCCACGGAGGGCTTTGTAATGAGATTAATCCTATTGGGATGCTTCGTATTCTTAGTTTCATGCCAAACCCAAGTTAAAAGCAGATCTGCCGCAATGCCAGTTCAATCGCAGGATGTAAAGAAGAGTTATGATCAGTTAGAAAAAGAAAATTTGGAACTTAATCTTCGTAACTCTATTCTGTTGAAGGCTTTAAAAGAGAAGCGACCTCAGACAGTTAAAAAGACACTCAAACCATCCTCTACGCCGTTTCCTGAGTTTGATGAAGTTCTTCATGAGCAGGCACAAGCTGCATATGAGGCTAAGGATCTGGATCGTCTTGTTGAGGCTATGAGAATTCTCAAGGCAAATCACGCATCAAGCCAGTACTTACCCCGAATCTATATTTGGTTAAGTGATATGCAGATTCAAAAAAACCAACATACACAGGCACTTGTAACGCTTGATGAATTTATTAAGAGTTACTCTCAGCATGAATACGCATCCAAAGCTCTGTATTTGAAAGCAAAAATTTATGAGAAATTAAATCTTAATATTCAGGCACGAGAGGTTTACTCCAATGTGCAAAGACTTTATCCAAAGTCTAAAGAAAGAGAGCTTTCAGAGCTAGCTCTTAAGCGTAAGGAGATGAAACAGTGAAGTTCGTATTATTGATTATTTTATTGGGATCTTTCGTTTTTGCTCAAGATGAACTTGGTTCTGAAATACAGAAGTTAGAGTCTGGAAATGTTGAACAAGTTCAAGGAGCAGAATCTGTTGAAACTGTAGAAGAAGATTTAGAGCAGGAGTTAGCGCAAGAGCCACCTGCACCACAAGAAACGGATCCCATCGTGGATTCAGCAGAGGAACCTGTATTAGAGGAGGCTCCTGCTGATGAAGCAGAAGCTCCTGTAGAGGAGATTGTTGCTCCAGATACATTACCAGAGCAAAACTTTGAATCTGTTGATCCAGTTGTTGAAGAAGATTCACAAGAAAAAGTTGCTCCTGTTGTAACAGAAGATCCGACGCCTGAGGAAACTCTAGAGCCACAGCAAACAGCATCTTTTGATGCCCAGGGCTCCGATTTTGAGGCAAGGCTAAATCGGATTTATAATCAGTTTTATTCTGAGGCATTATCTGAAGATGCGTGGAAGCAAATCGCAGGCGAAAAAATTAATGAATCCTATACAGTCCAATCTGGAGATACTTTGTGGGATATTAGCGTCACGTTTTTTGGAAATGGGCATTATTGGCCCAAAGTTTGGCAGTTAAATGATGATATTACAAATCCACATTTAATATCTGCTGGTTATCAACTTAAATTTGTACCAGGTACGCTCAAAGATGCTCCTCAACTTAATATTACAGATGGTACTGCTGAAGCGCCCCCTGAACCTGTTGTTGCAGATGAATCTCAATCAGCTGCTCCGGAAGAAGAGTTAACTCCTGTGATTCCTCCTCCATCAAAAAAATCAAGATCAGTTTTGCAAAGCTTGCCTCCAAGTTTGCCGATGCTTGTATCAAAAAAGTATGCTGAGTTTGATAATGATGGGTTTTCAAGACAACAATCTCGAGCGGCAATTAAATCTACTGATGTTTTTTTGACTTCATATATTTCTGATTCTAAACCTGAAAAATTAGGATCGGTTGTTGAATCCGATATAGGTGATGTTGAAACAGTTGGAGTTTACGATACTGTTTATGTAAAAATTGATCAGTCTGCGCAGCCAAATGAAAAATTTGTGATTTATAACTTAGGAGAGCAGATTCGTTCTAAAGATTCTGGTAGAAAAGGGTATCAAGTATTCTGTCATGCAGAAATACGAATCATTGAAAAAGTGAACGAGGATAAAAACATTTATAAAGCTCTAGTCACTAAAAGCGTATTTCCTGCTAAGGTAGGGGCGATGTTGATGAAGGGTAGTATTCCTCTAGCTAATGCTGAGGAAACTGGGGCCTCAGGTTCAACAACGGGTGAGATTATTGGCGGAGATTATGAAGACGAACGATATCTATTTGGAACTCAGCAAGTTGTGTATATTGATCGTGGAACAGAAGATGGAGTGCAAGTTGGCAGTATTTACTCTGTTAGGAAAAATAACAGGCTTAGAAATCCAAGTTCTCTTGTAAAAGAAATGAGAACTCAAATAGCAAAAATAAAAGTTGTTAAGACGGCCGGGCAATTTTCAACGGCAATTGTTTTGAATTCGAACGAAGAAGTACGAGTTGGTGATAAATTTACTGCTGCATCTGGTGGTGCGGCTCCTATTATGAAAGATATCATTGAAGAACAACAATCGGAACAACTTCCGGAATCCGAGTCCGAAGAAGTTGAAAGAGATGAGTTTATTGAAGAGTAAGCTGGCGCTCTGTTTGCAGTTATCATTCTCTTATGAATATAAGTGAATTTCTAGCCATATACTCGACTCAATCCTACATTAATTTTGACCAGTTCATAACTTGGAGAGGTTTATTTAAAGATCCTGAGGATTTTAGAAGAAACTACGATCAAGTTATTGATGATGAGGAGAGGTTAAAAATAAAATCTCTTTCGATTTTTGATAGAGTTGATAGAATATTTTTAGATTGTATCAATCATAAGTCACAAATACTTCACCCCTATCATCCTGATTACCCTGACACTTTTTTAAATTTGAAAAGACCACCCTTGTTTTTGAATATAAAGGGGAGGCTTTCGTCGTCTTATAATGCATTTTCTGTTGTTGGAAGTCGTGAGCCATCATTAAGAGTGGTAGATTGGATGCAAACTTATTTACCCAATGTCATAAAAAATGGATATGGTATTGTGAGTGGCGCTGCAAGAGGTGTGGATCAAGAGGCTCATAAGATCTGTTTAAGGGCGGGGCAATCCACAATAGCTTTTTTACCATCAGGTCTGAGATCTGTGTATCCAAGAGATTTTATTAAATATGAGGATCATATACTTAGCATGGGAGGAGCCCTCATAAGTGAGTATGAGCCTCGTAGAGAGGTCATGCCTCATCACTTCTCTGAGAGAAATAGAATGATTGCAATGTTAGGTAGTCTTGTTTTAGTTTGTGAGGCGAAGATTCGGAGTGGATCTTTTATGACGGCTCGTCTAGCGATTGAAAATTGTAAAACACTTTGTGTTTTACCTTCTTTTCCTACTGATACTAAGAACGCAGGCGGACTCAATCTCTTATTTGAGGGGGCCTTTCCAATTCGTGATGATAAAGATCTTTTAACCTTATTGGCTGTTTCGAACTTAAATTCTACAAATGTTACTTATTCCAAATTGCTTTAAGAGAGTAGGCTGCAAAAATTGAAAATAAGATATTTGGTACCCACATTGCTAGCAGAGCTGGTATGTGACCATTAATAGCTAGATTGTCCATTGTCACATTTAAAACCCAGTATGCCACAATCAAAGCTACGGAGATAACAAATCCTCCAGATCTAGCAACTCTGCGATTTGTAACTGTTCCTAATCCCACTCCTACGACTGAAAAAATAAGACAGGCAAAGGGAAAAGCCCATCTTTTATGAAGTTCAGTTCTAAGAATAACATGGCGTTCTTTATCATTATCGGGGTGATTTACCTCTTCATAAATCTCTCGAATCGTCATGGCCTTTGGTTCTTTTTTTCGATCTTTCTTTTGGACCGTTGCAGATAAAAAGATATCGTAATTATCAAAGTGTATTTTTGTATATGCACTCATATCTGCACGATGAATACTTCCCTGGAAAAGCCTGAGTACTGAAGATTTAGATTCATCATTTAAATTTAAGATCTGGCCTTCTCTAGCGATGATTGTAACTGGATTTTTTTCCGATCTTTCGTCATATATAAATACGTCTTTTAAAATACCTTTTTTTTGATTTATTTTATTTGCATATACAACTAAATCATAAAAACCTTCAGCAAAGGTACCTTCTCGAATTGTTGAAACAACTTTAGTGCTACCGAGTTTTGCAATTAAATCATTAAATTGTCTTTGTCCCCAAGGTCCTATGTAAAAATAGGTTTGAGCTGAAAGAAGTGTCATAAGTAGACCTATGAGCAAAGGAGGTATAGTGAGAGTTTTTTGTGATAACCCAAGAGATTTAAAGGCTATAATCTCTGAGTCTGTGCTGAGGCGTCCATATGTCATAAGAACAGAAAATAGCACGCTCATTGGTAGTATCATGGGTAGAAAGCTAATAGAGAGATAGGTTACAAGTTGAAAAATCGTTTTTATTTGGATTCCGTGTACTAGAATGAACTCTGTGAGTTTGAGGATCTGAAAGGTGAGTAGGATAGAGATAAAGACGAGGCTTCCCACGAGAAGGCTCGGTAGAATTTCTTTTATGATGTAGCTTATAGCATAAATGTGTCTCAAGCTGTCCTCATAGGGAGAATACCTGTTTCTTAAACTTTGTGCAAAGCAAAATAGATAAGACATTTTGACCCTTAAGGGGCCTCTTCATCATAATGAGGTATGAGACGTATATTTTTGCTTCTTGATGATTATGTTGAATTGACATTTCTTGAGACCATATTAAAAAAAGTTGGTTTTGATGCTGTTGGATATCAAGGCATTATGAACGCCAGCGACAAGGCCATGGAAATTTCACCAGATCTTTTAATTTTATCAGATGTCATTAAAGGTCAAGCCACATCCGACGCTTTAGATCAGATCAAAAGAATTCGACCGCAAGCAAAGTGTCTTCTTTTAAGAAGAGATTTTTCTCTGCCTATAACTCATAATTTAAAGCTTATTGATCTGACTTTAAAATCTCCTATAGATCCGATTGATTTTCTGAAGCATGTTTCAGGACTTATGCAAGTTGATGCTGCTGCTATAGTAGAGAAGTTTATGAAGCTTGGTTTGTTTCGTGGTGCAGAAGCCGAGTCTTATATTAAGGTTGCAAAGTCTACGTCGACTTCAAATGCAATTTTAGACCATACGGATGACGTAAAAGTCACTTCTAGTTCTACGGAAAATAGCAATTTCTTAAAAAAAGTAACGTCTACAGATACAACACGAATTGATTCTTATCAAAAGAAGATTCAAGGTGTTCCTGAAGCAAAATCCTCAGGAATAGATCATAAGGCAGTTGTTAAAGCGTCCGCAGAGCTAAGAAGTCGTAGTGGAGATAAAGAACTCCAGAAAATTGATGAAGAACGTCAAGAGTTTGTAAAGGCTCTTTTTAAAAAGTAGATTTTCCTATTTCTTTTTCTTGAATAGCATACCAACAACATCTTTTAAATCTGCATTCATGATGTCTACAGGTTTTGAAGATTTCTTTTGGAGCGAGATAATATTCAATTCTCTTTTTGCTTCTACGTTATTTGATTGCATTGAGAGAGCTTGTTTCATATTTTTTTCTGCCTGTTCAAGATCTCCAATTTGCTTCAAATATAGACCTTTAACAAAATAATAGGTCGTATTATGCCTATCCTCAGGCGGTATTCTATTTAAATCTGATTCAATATCCTTTAGATAGGATTCTACGTTTTGTGCTTGTGGGATTAGGATTTTGCCCCAAAGATAGTGTAAGCGAATTTCTGCAGTTGGGGGGCGAAGAGACATTGCTTTTTCTAAAAGAGGAATAGCTTTCTGAGGTTGGTTTGATTTTAGAAAGGATTTTCCTTCTTCGAATAAAGATTCTGACTCAAGAATTTTTTCAGCAAACCCCTTTTCAAGTTCTTTAAGATATTTAAGTCTTGATTCATCTTCACCAAGCATTTCATAGGCTTTAGAGATCTTTGCAAAAATATTATTTGTTAACTCTAAAACTTCTTTTGGAGCTTGTGGAGAGACTTTGTCTGGGTGAAAAAGCTTTGAAAGCTCATAGTAAGATTTTTTGATCTCTTTTGATTTTGCTTTATCGCTAAGACCTAAAACTTCAAAGTGATTTTGCAGATCCATGTCTGCCTTAATTTTAGAAAGTCTTTCTATAAGCGCCTTATTGTCGACAGGCTTTACCTGCTTATCGAAGCAAATAAATTCGTTAACAATTAGCATGTGAACACCTATCAGGACATCTTCTTCTTTGAATGTCTTTTGGTCTAAAATTTCTGTTAAATTGGCGCCTTGTGTGAGAATTTGTGCAAACTTAGGCATTCTATTAAGCGGAGCTAAATTATGAATAGGTGATATGTCAGCAAAGAATTTTGTTTTGGATATTTTATTTTCCATCCAAGGCATGTAGAAAGTTTTAAGCCATGTCAGGGTGAATTTTGAGTGCAGCCAATCGCTGAGAAACCTTTGGTAATCCTGTGATTCTAGATGAACGGCATCCTCTGTTATATTTTGTTCTGATATTTCTAATTCATATGAAGTGTTTTTAATTAAATATCCCACTCGTATGCCAAGCTGTTCAGCGTTGATAATATCAATAACATGTGGACTTACAAGATTTGCGTCTACAAGTCTCTCTCCAATTCTTTTGGATGATTTTTGTTGGAGAGTTGTTTCAAGCATTTCTACAGAAATAAAGTTTTTATCAACGAGGAGTGCTCCAAAGAATGACTTTGGATCATCTACAACTGCCTTTACAATCGCTCCTGATTTAAGATGTATTTCTATTGGCTTCACTTGAGAAGATTTAAATTTTAGTATTCCAGAGAATTGAGCCTTCATTAGGTATGCAAGTGCACGAGGAACATCAAATCCATGGATTTCTGTCATAGAGCGTACGGCTTCAAGTCTTTCTGAATGTGTTGCTTGATCTTTTGTTAGGATATCAGACGTAGGGGCTAACTCTTCAGTTACAAGATCTGCAAATTCGTTTGATAGAAGTTCTACTACGACTTTTGTATCTATAGGTTTTTTAAAAAAGTGCTGTGACTTAGTTTTAATCATAGCATCTTTAGCAGAGCTTTTATCTAAAACAAAACTCATAAAAATAAATTTAGGTGTAGATGTTGCTTCTTTTTGGATTATGCCAACAATATTATCGAGAGAGGCTTTTTGAGTGAGGCATTCAATAAAAATTAAATCAAATTTTCTAAGCTTAACGGTTCCAATGAGTTGATCATGGTCAGAGAAGCAAAAAACAGAATAACCCGCCTTCTCAATTTCAGCCTTCATTTTTTGGGCAGATGCGGAGTCAATATCTAGAATGGCAATAGAAATATCTTTTTTATTCATTATATTTAAATATCGGAAATAACACGGTTTTTTTTAAATAAAAAAATAGCTTTTGCACTTGACGAAGCACCCCTTGAATCTCACATTGATACGAGAGATGATCTATCTGCAATAAATAGGAGTTCCGTATGGCAAAGTTCACAAAAGCAACAACTGACAGTAGTTTTGAACAAGATGTAATCAAGGCAGAGAAGCCTGTGCTTGTAGATTTTTGGGCAGAGTGGTGTGGCCCATGCCAAGCCCTAGGTCCGAAGCTTGAAGAAGTAGCTGAAGCGATGTCTCAAAAAGCGACGATTATTAAGCTTAATGTAGATGAGAATCCGCAAACAGCAGCTAAGTATGGTGTGAGAAGTATTCCAACAATGATCATTTTTAAGAATGGTCAAGATGTAGATCAAATCGTTGGCAATGTACCAAAAGAGACAATCGTATCTATGCTTCAAAAACACATGTAAAATTTTAGATCTCAAACAAATTAAAAAAGCTCATTCTTAGATGAGCTTTTTTTTATTTAAAATGAATATTATTGTTTCAAATTAGAAGATGTACCTTCTGGCAGAGACGCTCGAAATAATACCTAAACACACAAATGTTGTTAACATACCGGATCCACCATAAGACATAATTGGTAGTGGGATTCCCACAATCGGCAGCATTCCAATAACCATACCGATGTTTACAAACATATGCCAAAAAATAATTGAAAGACATCCCACAACAAGAAGTGCACCGTATTTATCTCTGGCTTGTGATGCGATTTTTATCCCAATCAACAAGAGAATTATAAAGAGCGTAAAGACAGTAAAACTCCCAACAAACCCGTGCTCCTCTGATAAGACACTATAAATAAAATCAGTGTGGCGCTCTGGTAGGAAATCAAGTTGCGACTGAGTGCCGTTTCGAAAACCTTTGCCAAAAAATTTTCCACTACCTACTGCAATTTTAGATTGAATGCTGTTGTAGCCAGCTCCTTGAGGATCACGATTTGGATCAATAAATGTCAGAACTCGATTTTTTTGATATTCTTTAAGTCCAAAATTCCATGCTAAAGGAATGATAAGGATTCCTGTAATGATAAGAGAGATGAGAATTGTTTTTCGGATACCAACAAACAGCAACATAGACCCTGCAACAGAGGCAATCATCATAGCTGTTCCTAAATCGGGTTGTGAGACTGTGAGTCCAAAAGGTATCAAAGTCAGAAAGACAGGCATTGCAAGTTCTTTGAGGCCAAGTCCACTGATTGGACTTTTTTCTGCAAGAACTTTAGCTAGCACAAGAGCTATAACCAACTTCATTGTCTCAGAAGGCTGATACTTAAAAAAACCTAGATCTAGCCACCTTTGTGCGCCGTAGGCGATGTTTCCTATCAGATCAACAACAATAAGAAAGATCACATTAATGACATAGAGTGGGTAAGCCATTTTTAAGAAAACTTTGTAATCAATAAGCGTTACTAAGAAAAATAAAATCCAACCACCAGAAAACCAAACCATTTGCATAGTAAAGAGTCTATTAATACCCACTGTTTCTGGATCATGTGTTGCGCTAAATAAGTTGATGAGACCAATAATATTGAGTGCGAGTATCACAAAAATCAGATTGAAATCTAATTTTTTTAAAAAACCTCTTTCTTCAATCTGCATTTCCATTATCTGGAGTCTCCTTATTAGGTATTATTTTTGGAGCAGCTGCTACAAATTTTTCTGGGTGATACTTTTTCATGTAAGCTTCGATAATATCTCGTGCAATTGGTGCAGCACCACCGGAACCTGAACATGCATGTTCTGCAAGTACTGAGACAACAATCTCGGGATTATCGGCAGGTGCATAGGCCACAAACCAACCGTGGTGCCTTTGTTTGATGGGGCGCGATTTACAATCTGCAAAGACTTGGTCTGCACTGAGTGTAAAAAGTTGAACAGTCCCAGTCTTTCCAGCAATAGGTGTGTTAGCTACCTTGTGCCATTTTGCAGTACCAGACGGTCCATTACCGACCATCCATAGACCTTCTCTGATAATATCCATATTTTGTTTTGAGACTTTTACCTCTGTGTTTTGGCCTGTTACGGTATCAAACTTAAGTTCTTCTTTTATATCTTGAATAACTTTTCCATCTATATCTAAAACTTTCTTTACAAAGTGAGGCTGAAACACAGGGCCTGCATTTGCAAAACTTGTAAAGGCTTGAGCTAATTGGAGCGCGGTCGTAAGAAAAAAACCTTGCCCAATTGCATTCGAAAGATTTTCGCCAGGTTGCCATGGTTCACCAAAAGTTTTTTGTTTCCATTCTTCGGTTGGAACAAGTCCTGGGACTTCGTTGACCATATGAATACCGGTACGCTTACCAAATCCAAATGAGCGTGCGTATTTTGCAATTCTATCAATCCCTAAAGCCAGCCCCATTTTATAAAAGAAAACATCACACGACTGCTCGAGTGCCTGAACAACATTCACATATCCATGTCCACGCTTTTGGTGGCAGTGATAAATACGCCTACCAAACTTATAAAAACCTGGGCAAAATACAGTTGAACTTTTTGTCACTTCTTTTTCCTCGAGCGCTGCGAGGGCTACTATTGCTTTGAATGTGGATCCAGGGGGAAAGTGATCTTGAATCACTTTGTTACGAAGAGGTTTAAAAGGATGATTAATAAGCTCCGTCCACATTTTTGAAGAAATACCTTTTGAAAATTCTGTTGGATCAAAACTAGGTCCGTTGACCCAGGCTAAAATTTCTCCATTTTTTGGATTCAGAGCGACGGCTCCTCCTATGCGTTCTTTTGCAACGAATGAAGCTTGTGCTGCTTCTTGAATATCTTTATCGATCGTGAGCATTAAAGTTCTGCCAGGAATAGGCTCGCGTGTTAAACTCACTTCCCCGATAAATTCTGGAACAGAAAGGGATGTAATTTCTCTTCCTCTTGCATCTACTTGAATAAAATCCTGACCACTGCTTCCACGAAGATCTTTATCATAAACAACTTCTAATCCATTTTTGCCAACGATATCGCCTTGAGAAAACTGTTCATCAGGTCGGAGGTTTTTATTGTATTTTGGAAGTTCGTCTTTAGAAATTTCTCCAACGTAACCAAATAGTTGAGCTCCATTTTCTTTGAGTAAATAAGATCTTTGGATTGTCATAGAAATATCTAAACCTGGATTATTGATACGGAGTCGGTCCAATCTTGCGACTTCGTCTCGGTTGAGATTGTTTTTGATTACGACAGGGCGGAATGGTCCATTTTTCTTTTTTTCTACTTTTACTTGGTGAATAATTTTTTCCGTTGGTAAACCTAAAATTGGACTTATGATGTGTGCTGTTTTTTCGAGTTCAGTGGCATATTGAGGTGTTATGGAAACTTCAAACCCAGGGAAATTATCAACTAGAATTTTTCCCTCACGATCAATAACCATTCCGCGAGGGGCTTGAATTTTTTTAATTTTAAATCTATTTTTTTCAGAGAATAGACGGAGTTCTTCGCCTTGAAAAACTTGGAGATACCAAAGACGCATAATAAAAATAACAAACGTAAATGCAACCAGTGCGTAAATGTACTTATATCGAGGCAAATAATCTTTGGCCTCTTCTGGATCCGATAGGTATTCGTTCACGACATACCTCCTTCTCGAATAGATTCATCAGGAGGATTCAATTTTTCAAGAATGGGGTAGAAAATAGGGCTGATGATGAAAGCTAGAAATGCCTGTGCAATCCATTTCCAAACTTGAGGACTAGCGTGAGGTTTTATCTCTGTTAAAATGGAAATTAAAAATACGAAAATTTGAAAAATGAGGATGCTAGCTGCATAAACTGTCGCAAAATACATTTTGCTTGGAATAAAGATACGGTCTTTTAAAAGCTTAATAAAAATATAAACAGCTGTGAGTCCAAAAAGGATAAATCCAAGGGGTTCTGCGCTCAGTGCAAAGTAAAAGAGGGACGGAACATATATTATAATCAATCCTTCAATACGAGTTCGATAGAGCATGACTGCAACAACAACGGAAAGCCACAGCATAGGACTAGGAACTGGCGCAAATAGCCAATACCAAAAAGACGTTTCAACACACGCAACTAAAATTACGAGGAGAATATTGATTATTAAAAAAGTGTTACTACGTTCTTTTTCTGTCATTTCAATCTTTCAGGCTGAGTTCTTTCATTTTTGCTTCGACTGCTTGTATGTCATTTGTCTTCAAAACAATAAAAACTGCTTCTGAGTCAAATGTAGATACAAGAGGCTGAATTTGCACTTCCTGCGAAATTCCGTAATCTTTCTTTTCAACTTTAGTGACTTTGCCTATAGGAAAGCCTTTAGGGAAGATTCCATCTAGACCTGTAGTGACAATAAGGTCTCCTGCTAGTACATCATCGGTTCTTTGAAGATATTTAAGTTTACAAAGTGAAGGAGATGCTCCCTCTACGATTCCTCGCGCTTGCGAGCGTTCCACAACGGCATCAATAGCCGAGTAGGTGTCAGTGAGGGTTAAGACCTGAGAGAAATCTTCTTCTGTATTTAGAACGGAGCCTATAACACCTCTAGGTGTAATAACAGCTTGTCCCGGTTGAATTCCATCTTTTGAACCTTTATCAATAAAAAGTGTTGTATGCTGTCCCAATAAATCATGACCAATAACACGCGCACCTAGAAGTTTATGTTGAGATGTTTTTTTAAACTCCAAGAGTTCTGTTAGACGAGTGTTTTCTTGCTCTAAACTTTTGAGGATGAGAAGTTCAGCTTCTAGTGCACTCATTTTAGTTTGCATTTCTCGATTGTTCTTTTTGATATCAATGAGGTTAAGATATAGGCTTGTTGTTTTTTGAACACTGTCTGAGTAGTTGGATACACTACTTTGAATAAACGATGCCGTTATAAAAAAGGGTTTAAGAAAAAAGGACAGCTCGCCTTCATTGCGCTGAATGTTAATTGCAATCATCGGTATCGTAACTAATAAGCATATGATGAATATTTTTTTGAAATCGATGGGGAAAAAACCCATGTTGTAACCTCATATAATGTCTTCAGCGATGTTTCCTGCAATGAACCAACAGATAACAGGGTAACAAATGATGGATCAGAATCAATAAACTCTTGAAAAAAAAGTAAAAAACTGCAAATGCTTTAACATCACACAACTGAGGTAAAGATGATCAACGAACTTAAATCAAAGTTAACTAAGAAAAACATTTTCGCGACAATATTATTCTCTGCCATTATTCTTGTATTTGTCTTTTTCGGATTTCAGGCAGGTGGGCCAGGAATGGTAGGCTATGCGGCTCGAGTGAATAGTAAGACTATCTCTTTAAGAGATTTACAAATGGCAAGCGAACGTCTAGCTCAGTTTTATTCGTCATTTATGGGGGGCCAGCAGGCGAACAATGAGATGTTTCAGATGCAGATTAGAAGCTCTGCGTTAAATCAGCTAATTCAAAGAGAGGTCCTTCTTCAAGGAGCGAAGAAAGCTGGCTTTACGGCATCAGATCTTGAAATTGCAGAGTTCATCAGAGGAGTTCCTCAATTTCAAAAAGATGGAATTTTCCAAAGAAGTATTTATCAATCGTTTATTGAGCAGCAGGGACTTTCAACAAGCAAGTTTGAAGAGCAGATTCGAGATGATATTATTCTTAACAGAGTTCAGTCGGTTGTTAATTTGGGTTTAGAACCTTTTCAGGCAGAGGTGGCAAAGCTGGCAAAATTGAAAGAAAAAACAATTACTCTGGATTACGTGAATATCAAAAATATCAATTTTGATAAGATGGTGAGCGTTGGAGATTCTGAGGTTCAGCAGTTTCTAGAAAACAAGGACAATCAACTCAAAGTACAGCTTGAATTTGGGAACAATAAAGAGATTTATAAAGATAAAACTTTAGAGTCAGTTCAATCTGAAATTGCCAAAAAAATTATAAGAGATGAGAAATCAGAGAAGCTATTGTCTCAAATGGAACAGGCTGCACAAAATCTAGCAGAAGTTGAGACTTTGCTAAAAAAATATGGAGCCTCTTGGAGTAAAACGACGGCTGTTACGCTTGATGCGGATGCGATTCCTGAAATCGGAGCTTCTGATAGGTTACAGGCAGAGCTTGGAAAGCTTGAAAAGCCAGGCCAACATGTTCCAGAGGTCATTCGAACATCTCAGGGTGATTTTTTGGTTAAGTTGAGATCGATTGACACTAAGAAAACAAACACAGCGGAAATTTCAGGGCTTGATGAGCAAATTCGAGGACAAAGAGTAAATGAACTAATGATGAAGTGGTCTGATCAGCTTGCCAAAGATGCCACAATTGTGCGAAACGAAAGTCTATTCACCAGGCAGTAGCCTGGTGAAACCTAAATCCAACTCCAGGCAGTAGCCTGGTGAAACCTAAATCCAGAGCTCCAGGCAGAGTAGCCTGGTGGTAGCTAAAGATAGTTAGTACGTCTTAATTAAGAAGCTTTTTTAAGTTTTTGAGTCCATTGATTAATTTTGATCAATGATTGTTCGTCTGTATCCGTAAACTTCACGCCGTAATTTTGGGTATTTGACATCCAAACAACTTGTCCTGAAACACGAATGCTGTCGCTACCATTTGGACCGGCGACTTTCATTTGGACTGGCAGACCAAGTTTGAGTACGGCACTTGTATTCAGGCTGAGACCACCCAGAGAGATTGTTCCAACTTGTCCTAGATATTCAGACTGACCAAGCAAAATCTGTACTTGTGATGGCATATGGAAACGTTCAAATCGTCTCTGATTTTTTGGGTTTTGGCTTAGTAGTATTGCAATCACAAGTGGGAAAGCAAGAATAGCCAGAACAACTAATATTGAAAGTGGGTGAGTAGGAGGAGGATTATTTTGATTGTTTTCGTAGTCTGTATAAACTTTTTGAACTAAGCCACATCCCGCTGCAGCGGCACCGGCTGGTGATCTTAATAAATGTGCTGAAACATCGTAGTCAGGAGAAGAGGCATCAACAGAGGCAGAGTTTGCATCAGCAACAGCTGTGCTCGCATTTACACGACCACTATTCTTCACTTTTCCTTGAAGTTTTGGTGTAGCGCCAGACAATGGAACATCAATTGATCCCATGAGTAAGTTTTTTGTTTGGTAACCAATCATTGTAGGCTGTTGATACATCATCATAGCTGCAATACCGGCTACAAATGGAGCGGCCATACTGGTTCCAGTCATGGAGGCTGTATAGTTACAAGTGGCATCGCCCGTATTGCAGGCAACTGTACTTAAGACTCCAACGCCAGGTGAGCCAATGTGAACATTATTGACTCCATAGTTTGAGAAGCTTGCGCTGTAGTCGAACGAATTTGAAGCTCCAACAGAAAGAACATTAGGAACATTATAAGACGCAGGATAAGTTGGACTTGCATCAATGTTTAACCCAGAGTTACCTGCTGCAGCGACAAACAGAGTGTTACGATCATAAGTGTAGGCAATAGCTTCATGTAGTGCAGTGGAGTAAGAACCACCTCCCCAAGAATTATTCAAGATTTTTGCACCTTTGCTAGCGGCATAATAAATGGCTTGAATAGCATCAGAGGTTGTTCCAATCCCATCACAATCTAAAAACTTAAGAGCCATGAGTTTAATTCGAGTGCTTGCTAATGCTCCAGCCCCAACCCCAATAATATCCTGAGTGGCTCCGCGAATAATTCCGGCTACATGTGTTCCGTGATCGTTACAGTCATTAGGAGTGTTGTCGTTTGAAACAAAATCCCAGCCGGCAATGTCATCAACATAGCCGTTGCCATCATTATCAACACCGTCGACCACTTCTCCAGAGTTGGTCCATTTAGCATCAGCAAGAAGAGTATTTCTGAAATCGATGCCAGTGTCTATCACTGCAACTACAATTTCTGGATTTCCTGTGCTTAGCTGAGCCCAAGCTTCAGGAACTGATATCGGTGCTCCTGTTTGATCGTAAGGAAGACCTGTTGCACCTTCGTGATAGTTTTGAGCTGCATATTCCTCAGCTTCTTCAACAGACATTGTTTGGGACTCGCGTACGGCGCGTGTGACGGACACGTAGTAGTTTGGCTCTGCGTACTCAATATCTGGATCGTTTCGAAGTTCGTTGACCATTTGGGAAACAGTTTTATTAGATTCGATTTTATAACTAAAAGTGCCTTGATCGACCCACGCACGCTTTGCTTTGAGTCCTTTTTTGGATGCAATTTTTTGATGAATTGAAAGAGTCTTTGATTTTGTGTTGGCAGCTGAAAGGCTATTTGTGGGATCTTGATTTTTGTATTTAACAATAACTTCTCCGGGAACATAACTGTTTGTTATGCTCTGAGCTGCAGAGAATGATCCTACAAAAAGAAAACAAAAAGATAAAAGTACACTAAACGTTCTATTCACGCACAACGCTCCGTTTTTTTGTTACATTTAACATATCGGACTTTCGTCATGCGGAATTAACAGAAATCATTGGTTTTTTAGGTCTCTAAAACGAACTCAGCAAGCTGTTGAAATCTCAATGTAATACAAAGCTTCTGTCTACGAAGAAGACAAAAATAAAAATAAAACTTTGTTGCTAGAGTGTTACTAAGGTACCAGGTCGCTTTTCCGAATTACGTGGGTTAGTTTTGATTTGAAGTGTAACTATTTTAGAAAAATTCAAACGATGAATTTCTTGCAACTCAGATTAAAAATACCCCCCATAATTCGGAAAAGCGACCTGGTACCTTAGAAGCGGTTGGGATTAAAGGGGGAGGGGTTTACGTAGGGAGTTGTGCCTGAGATTAATTCTTCTGCAAGACGAGCAGATCCAGGTGCTGATTGTAGGCCCAACATTTGGTGCCCGGTGCAGTAAAATAAATTTTTATATCGATTCGAAAAGCCAATCATTGGTACTCCGTCGGGCGTACAAGGTCTCAGACCTCTCCAGGTTTCCTGAATATCAAGATCGAGAGGAAGATCAAAAAACTGTTGCGTACCTTTTATGATAGCTTGAACTCGACGTGGAGAAATGGATTCGTCATTTCTGACAAGCTCTAACGTTCCTGCAACACGTACAGAATCTTTACGAGGTGTAATGGCAATTTTTTTCTCTATTAACATCATTGGATGCAAAGGTATATTTTTAAAATTCTTAACGATAAGGCTATAACCCTTTCCCCCCATTACAGGAATACTTAAGTTCAGCTGGCGCGCTAACAATTGTGACCATGTTCCCATGGCAATCACTACAAGATTTGCTTCAAAAACACCTCGAGTCGTATGTATCTTTTTAATATCACCCTTGTGAGCCTCGATTTGAAAAACTTCAGTGAAGGGAAGGAATGTCCCTCCTAGATTTTGAACTTCTTGCGACATTTTTTCAACTGCAGCGAGGGGCTCTACGTGAGCTTCATTCGGAAAATAAACTCCACCTAAAAGATTCTTTTTAATTGAGGGTTCCATTTTATAAATTTCATCTGGAGTGAGTTTTTTACCTGTGATACCTCTGAGCGCCATCAGTTCAAGTTCTTCAACTGCAGCCTTGTAGCCCTCATTAGTTTGAGTCACCATTAAGAGGCCTTTTTGTTGAAAAGAAAAATCATGTTTTTGTGAAAGTTCTTGGTATATTTTTAAACTTTCTTTTGAAATTTCAGCTAAAACTTCAATAGATTGATTCATTTTTTTGTGAGTCATGCTTTTTGTAAAATACATAAGCCACTTAGCAAGTTGAGTGCTGAATTCAGGTTTAATATAGAGCGGACTTTCTGGATCTAAAAGCCAGCCTAAGGATTTCCAAAACATCCCTGGTTGAGGAAGTGGCATTGCAAAACATGGAGTCACCCACCCCGCGTTTCCGTAAGAGCAACCATAGCCAATGGCTCCTTTATCTAAAACAGTAACGTGTCTCCCTTTTTTTTGTAGAGCATGAGCGACTGAGGTCCCTACTATTCCAGCTCCTAGAACAAGTATATCAACTTTTTTCATTTATTTTGCTTTTACTTTATGTTTTGAGTCAGAATTTTTGGAAGGAGACACTTTAGCTTCAGGTTCAAAACCATCCCAACATTTCAAATAATCTTTCTGCAGAAACTTAGATTTTAGAGATTGTTGTGTGGTACGAAAGGTGTAACGTGTTTCAAACATGAATGCCATTGTTTGATCAATTTTAGTTGGTTTGAGTGTCTCGGCTGTGGCTTTGCGGTAAGTTTCTAAATCTGGGCCGTGGGGAGTCATCGTATTATGAAGGCTTGCTCCCCCAGGGAGAAATCCCTCTTGTTTTGCATCATAGGCGCCAACAATTAATCCCATAAATTCACTCATACAGTTTCTATGAAAATATGGTGGACGGAAAGTATTTTCGGCAACCATCCACCTTGGTGGAAAAATCACAAAATCGACATTCGCTGTACCCACTTCATGGGAGGGTGATGTTAGGACTGTAAAAATGGAAGGGTCGGGATGGTCAAAGCTCACGGTGTTTATAGTATTAAACAAGCTAAGATCATACTTATAAGGATATGTATTTCCGTACCATGCTACTACATCGAGAGGATTATGATTGAGGTTGGCTACAAAAAGTTCGCCCATATATTTGTTAAGCAATTTGTATGTCCCAGTTTCATCTACATAGTTGGCAACTGGTGCTAAGAAATGTCTAGGGTTGGCAAGGCCGTTTGCCCCAATTGGACCCAAATCTGGAATTCTAAGATAAGAACCAAAGTTTTCCAAAACATAGCCTCTCGCCTTTTCTGATTGAACAAGAACCTGAAATTTCACTCCACGTGGAATTACTAAAATTTCTAATGGCTTGATCTCAAGAATACCAAATTCTGTTTTAAAGCATAATTCTCCTTCTTGTGGAACGATGAGCATTTCTGCATCAGAATTTTGGAAAAAACTATTCTTCATAGATGAATTGCACGTGTACATGTGAACAGCGCACCCTGCTTGGCTTGGAGGGCTTCCTGCTACTGCATATGTCATAAACCCCGCTATAAAATCATGAGACTTGTTAGGTATTGGAAGAGGGCTCCAGCGTAGTGGATTGGGTGTACAGATTTCATCAAAGTTATGCGAAAAAAATGTTGGGTGGTGAAAAGGTTTAAATTCTCCGTGACCTACAGAAGGTCTTAGGCGGTATAGCCAGGATTTTAAATTTGATTTTTGAGGAGCTGTGAATGCAGTTGAACTTAATTGTTCCGGGTAAAGAGAGTAAGGTGTTTTTTGAGGGGAATTTTGATTTTGAGGTAGGGCATTTTTCAGGGCTTCTGTCGATAAGATATTTTGAAATCCACTCATGTAATCAAGTTTCATAGTATTTCCACCTTTAAGTGTTTAGCTTTGAGACATAATAAAGCACATATAAAAAATGACATGAGATAACTGGCATTTCAACAGCAAAAACCATGTGTCGTATTCAACCTTTATATCATTTCTGCCGTTAGTATAAGTATGAAGATTTTTGCACTTTTAGCCATTTTGTTCTTTGCATTCAGAGCTTTTAGCCAAAACTTCAACTATTTCTATGTGGATGAGTATATACGTGCGCAAGAGGATAAGGACTACCAAGCTTATCTTGTTCAAAAAGAAAAGGATAAGAAATTCTTCAGACAAGGTGTGGAAGATTACAAAGATCAGAAGGACTATGATGAGCAGATGCAGGAAGTGGCACGGCAAAATTATTCAGAATGGAAAAGAACCGTACCGCAAAAAAACTTTGAAAAATATGAGCTAGATCATGAAAAGAAAAAACAAAAAGAAGAAGAAAAGTTTTTGGCGATACAAAAGAAATACGCGTATGAAAAATCTTTAAACCCCCAGATCTCACCTAACTTTCTGGAGCGTAATAGTCGAGCTATAGCTTCTCTAGAAGAGCGTAAATTTATTCCTAAGAAAGATCGAAAGTTTAAATTTAAGAATCCTAAAAAGAATTAAAATAACTCCTCATTTAGTTTTTTTTGTAGTAACAGTGTCTTATGAAAATAGACCAACTTCAAACCCCACAAGCTCGTTTTTTTAAATCACTCCAAGAAGAAATCACTACAGCTCTTGATGTTGTTAATAAAAAATCCTTTTTGCAAGATGATTGGCTGAGAGACGGTGGTGGAGGTGGGGATACACGGGTTTACACAGATGGAGATTTACTCGAAAAGGGAGGGGTTAATTTTAGTGAAGTTTTTGGACAGTTTAGTCCTGAGTTTGCTAAGCAAATCCCACACGGTGAGGGGCTTGACTTTTATGCAACAGGTGTTTCTTTGGTACTTCATCCCAAAAATCCTTTTGTTCCTACTGTGCATGCAAATTTTAGATATTTAAAACGTGGAAGTGCTGCATGGTTTGGTGGCGGAGCAGATCTTACTCCTTATTACGTGTTTGAAGAAGATGCTGTGCATTTTCACTCCACTTTTGCTACAGCTCTTAATCCTTTTGGAGTAGATAAATATCCAAAGTTCAAAAAGCAATGTGATGAGTATTTTTACCTTCCTCACAGGGGGGAAACTCGTGGAGTAGGTGGAATCTTTTTTGACTATCAAATGGAAAGTGATGGTCCATTTGAGATGGTTCAATCTTGTGGACGTGCTTTTTTAAAGGCTTATCTACCAATCGTAGAAAAGCGTATTCAAACTACTTTTACGGATGCACAAAAAGAATTCCAAGAGCTTCGAAGAGGGCGTTATGTCGAGTTTAATCTGCTCTATGATCGAGGCACGTTGTTTGGGCTTAAGACAAACGGACGAGTTGAATCTATACTGATGTCTTTACCTCAAAAAGTACGTTGGGGTTATGACTACAAGCCTCGGGCAGGCACACCAGAAGCACAATTGACGAATTATCTTAAACCTATTGATTGGTTATCTTTAAACTCTTGAAGAGTTAGATTGCAGCATCAACTAAAAATCTGCTCTTCTTCCAAGTAATTAACTGGTCTTGGATTTTTCTGCTGAGTTCGAGCATAAGATTTCTAACATCTGTGTTTTCCGCTATCGCTGAGAAAGGTTTTTCACCAAAAAAAATCTTTTGTACACCCAAAATACGCCCGGATTCTTTTATGAAATCGAGTGTAATCGTAGCTTGGCTAGGGGAGAGGTCTTTAATTTGATCTAACTTTTGATTTAGAAATTGCTTATCTTCTACTGATGGTTCGAACCCAATGTAGTTAATAAAGATATTCATAGCCATAAAACCTCCTTTTTGCTGGTTCCTTTGCTTTATCTGAATGTTGCTATTCTGGTTATAGCAACTTATGACACGAAATGTAATACCCATTGTCAGTATTACATGAAAGTAGAAAAAACGAGAGGTTTCAATATCTTATTAACAAAAATTAACGTTACTGTTTACGTCTTTTAACCTTAAATTCAACTCGTCTGTTTCTTTCGCGACCTTGGAAGTTACCATTATCTGCTAGAGGCCTACCTTCTCCATAGCCATAGGCTTTAACTTTTGAAACAGGTAGTCCGTGAGTTCTAACTAAATACAGTCCAACGGCCTTAGCTCGACGTTTACTCAGATCAAGGTTATAGGCCGCCGAACCTATTGAATCTGTATGGCCTTCAATAACAAGAAGTTCCATTTCAGGCGGGCGCTTAAGGTAGTTTGCAAATTTATCTAAATTTTTGAGAGATTGGCGATCTAAAATATCTGAGTTAAATGCAAACTTGATATCTTTAATGACAAAGGTTTCATTTTCCTCAGGTTCTAAATCGAATGAGTCAATATCAACAATCTCAACATCTCCACTTTCATTTGTCACAAGTTTATAGACTGAATCAACAGTTGCAGCTTGAGGTTTGTCGACACCTCCAAAAAGTGGTCCAAACGTCCAATTGACCCCTGTATAAACACGCCAGTCGGGAGTCGCTGAGCCGTTGAGGATCTCTTTTCCTGCTCCAAGATGAAGTGCCAGTTGAGATGATGGCTGATATTTTATTCCAGTGATAAATTCAAGAGAAGATTGCTCTCGATTGGTATTGAGTTCTGTACTCTCAGCTGGAGTGGATCCATAGATTTCAGAAATAAGTTTCAAATCAACATCGTCAAAGTAGTAACTTGCAGCAAGTGAAGCAATCCACTGATTCTGAAAAGGCTCAATTTCTGGAAAATCGGGGAGTTGCTCTCCTGGATCACGGAAGCGATATCCAATATTTGCTCCCATCGCAATTTTATTTTTAAGAGTTGTATCTCCAGCTAACTCTAAAGTGTAGATGGGGCCAGATTTATCACCTACGAAAGGGTTATTTTCAATTTGGTTAAAGCTAACAGATAATATAGCGGCTAAACCTCCTGAGCTATTCCCAAAGAAACGGTATTTTGTATTAACGCGAATTTCTGTATTGCCTGTTTCTTCAAAGTAGCCCAGATCTGCGTCTGTATCGAGAGATTGTTCAAGTAGGTAGGGGAAACTAATTCCAAAGTCCCAGTTTTTGCCTAAGCCTACCCCCATATTAAGATCTGCTGCTAAAATTGAGTCTCCTTCTTCTCCTCCATCAAAATAAGGGAGGGTATTCTTAGAGTAATTAAGAAAAAAACCTAAGTTGAAGTACCCTGGTTCTAGGGTTTCCGAAGAATGCACTGTAATAAAATCAAGTCCGCTCGTGGTCGTATTAAAATTTTGGGTATCAACTCCCACAACGTTCGCGCGAGATACGGATAGGCTTAATAAGATCAATAAAATCAGTGTTTTCTGCACGAGGCACCTCTGTGTCTTATTATCCGTGTTATTTTTTCAGTATTTCAATAAAAAACAATCTTTTAGAGGCCAATTTCGCTGCAATTACCGCAAGATAAATACGGTTGACAGTTCAACTAAGAATCTTTACTTTCGGTGCTTTGATTATTCATTTCGTGCACAGAGGTTGCCATGGCAAAAAAAGGTAAAGTTAGAATTATCACGTTAGAATGTACTGAAGCTCGTAAAGAAGGAAAGTCTCCTTCTCGCTATACGACTAAGAAGAACACTCAGACTCACCCAGAGAGACTTGAAAAAAAGAAGTACAATCCATTCTTGAAAAGACACACACTTCACAAAGAAATTAAATAAACTTAATTTCTTTGAACTTGTGAGCAATAAAAAAGCCGACTCTTTTTAAGTCGGCTTTTTTTATTTCTATAATCTTAAGTGCTAGGCACTATTGTTTTTTAACAGATTATCCTTTAGCTGCTGGATTGTGTGTCCAAGTTGGGCACCAACCTTCGTTTTTAACTTTCATACACCCTTTTGTGATAACAGTGCAAACTCCACCCTGAAGAAGAATACAGTTTCCACAATTTTGCTGAGCAAACTTTAAGGTTTTTTTGTCCGCTTCTGCTTTTGCTGCAGGTGCAACTTTTGATTTATCCTCTACATAATTAATGGTAGCTGCGCCATCAACACCCGGCTTTGCATCACATGATTTTGGATCTTGAGACTCGCCTTTTTTCTTTTTCTTTTCTTGAGCAAAAGCCATAGGGCCCACAAGAAGTGCTGCAGATGCAACTGATAGAGATAAGAGTTGTTTTAGAAAATCACGACGTGCAGTCATGAATAGCTCCTTTGTTGGGATCCATTAAGATCCGTTTGTAATCATTAAGGTTTCAACTTATTTTCAATATATATTCATTTAGATTGAGGTACAATTTTAAACGCATCATGTTATAGGTCTGAATAGAATGTCAGAAATACTGAAATGTGAAATGATTCATCCACAGATGTCTGGTTATAAGTGGAAGCTCAGTCTTAAAACAGAAAATGCCTTTTTAAATATCTCTGTTGCCACACTTTTTTTTTCCTTCATGCAAGTTATTGTCAAATACCTCAAGGACCTGCCATTTTTTGAGCTGGTGTTTTTTAGAGCTGGTATCTCACTTATTTTTGCTTTTGGAGCCCTTAAGGTTGCGGGTATTTCTCCACGTCCATCTAATATTAAATGGGTTGTGATTCGTGGTTTAGCAGGGACTCTGTCTCTGATGGCTTACTTTTACAGCCTTCAAACTCTGCCTCTCACAACAGCTGTGACGCTTCAATATTTATCTCCTATTTTTAGTGTTTTGTGGGCCTCAATGTTTTTTCGAGAACCGTCAACTGTCATACAATGGTTTTTTCTATTAACAGCTTTTTTGGGAGTTTATGTAGCAAAGGGAATTGAAGGCACTATTCCGCTTGTTGATGTAGGAGTTGGAATTGCGGGAGCAATGCTATCTGGAATGTCTTATAATGCCATTCGACAACTTAAAGAGAGTGATCCGCCACTTCGAGTTGTTTTTTATTTTCCTTTAATAACAGTATTTATTGCAGCTCCATTTGCTTTTTCGAATTGGGTTTGGCCCACATTTGATCAGTGGCTACTCATTTTAGCATTAGGCATGGTTACATGGGTGGCTCAGATATTTATGACGAAAGCATATCAGCAAGGCGCCCCTGGCGTTGTGAATATTGTGGGTTATACTGGAATTTTCTATGCGGCGTTTTTTGGGTATGTCTTTTTTGAGGAAAAATTGACTCTGCTTCATACCTTTGGAATTCTGATCATGCTAGTGAGTGTTGTGACGAGTACTTTGATTTCACAATCAAAAAAACACAAAGGGGCTGGGACTGCATGAGCGATAAACATCATCACGATCATAGGCATAGCCATCACCACCACCACAGTCATTTTAGTTCTGACAAGAAACTGTTGATTGTGTTTCTCTTAAATCTCTTTATGTCGATTATTGAGTTTATTGGAGGTCTTTATACAAACTCAACGGCTATTCTTGCGGATGCTCTACATGATTTTGGTGATGCGATTGCTCTTGGTAGTAGCTGGATTTTAGAAAAAGTATCTAAAAAAACAGGAGATCAGCATTTTTCATTTGGGTACAAAAGGTTTTCGCTTTTAGCAGCGCTCATAAATTCACTTATACTTCTAGTGGGTTCATTTTTAATCCTTAAAGAAGTTTTTCCTCGGATTCTGTCTCCAGAGGAAGTTAACACTTCCGCTATGATTGGCTTTGCACTATTTGGACTCCTCGTAAACGGGGGCTCGGTTTTGCTATTGAAGGGCGGGAGTTCTTATAATGAGCGTGTCGTAACACTTCATCTTTTAGAGGATGTACTTGGTTGGGTTGCTGTTCTTATTGGAGCAATTGTTATGAATTACTATCCACTCCCAATTCTAGACCCTATTCTTTCTTTATTGATAGCTTTATTCATCCTGAAGAATGTCTATGTAAATTTAAAGGATGTTCTCTTCATTTTTCTACAAGGAACACCTCAAAATATTGATTTAAAAGTGCTCCAAGAAAAACTTTTGAATCATGAGTTCATTCAAAAAATCTACCACATTCACGTTTGGTCACTGGATGGTGAAAAACATGTTCTGACAGCTCATGTTGTTCTCAAAAAATCAGTCCAACTATCTGATATTCCGCAGATTCAAAAATGGGTTCAAGAAAAGACTCAAGCCGCTGGATTATGGCATTCTACAATTCAGTACGAAATTTCAGTTTGAAGTTTAGAACTGATTTTTCCACATCATAGATTCAACAGGGTGATTTGTACGGCCGTTGTATTTAGCAGATTGTTTTTTTGCGTAGGTTGTTTGGATGTCACCTTTAACTTCGAAATATATAATCTGGCCTATTGGCATTCCTGCATAAACACGTACGGGTTTCTTAACTGAAATTTCAAGTGTCCAGTAGTTGCAAAAGCCAACATCGCCTTTCCCGGCAGTTGCATGGATATCTATACCAAGGCGACCAACAGAGGATTTTCCTTCAAGGAAGGGCACGTGTCTGTGTGTCTCTGTGTATTCCTCTGTAACGCCTAAGTAAAACTCATTTGGTTGTAGAACAATTCCTTCTTCCGGAATTTGTTTAAATTCAATTTGGTTGTGCTTTTTTGAGTCTAACACGTCGTCTTTGTAGAGGCCTAAAACGGGACCAAGATGAACATCATAAGAATTTGTTCCCAGGCACTGGCGTCTAAAAGGCTCCACTTTGATTGCGCCTTCTTCTATGTGTTTTAAAATCTCTGCATCTGTTAGAATCATAAGAACCTCATGGTTAGAGCAACTAGATATGTCTAGAATTGGAACATTTATCAAATAAAAAGAGTTTGTCGCAAAGCGATACACCCTTTGTTCCATCTGTAGAAAAGTTTAACAATTTCCATAAAATTCCGAAAAGTCTAGATATGGCAAAAAATAACGCGATCAAAAATAGCGGCATCCACAAGGCTACTAATAGGCGAGTTGATGCTCGGATAGACGTCAGTGCACTCCAGTACAAAGTGGCCTTTGTAAATCCGCAGGATGTGGAGTCTGATGTGCTCTTGCACAATATTAGTCTTGGGGGAATAGGTATTGTGTCTCAAGATGAGATGCAAATTTCTGATCGTGTTCATTTTTGTTTTGATCGATATACCAATCATTATTTTTCGGGAACAATCAAATGGGTGGAAAGGCTTCGAGACGCTAAGACATTTAAATATGGAATTCAGTTTGATATTGGCAGTGAAAAAGATCTTGAAGTTGTAAATGCCTTTGTTACTCAAATATTTATTCAGATGCCAAAGGAATTTATTATTATTAAAGCCATCGAGTTGTTTACTTCTGGGCAAATGCTTCAAAATCAACTGAAACTTAAAGAAGTAGAGCAGATGATCATCAAAGATGATATTAAATCATTCGTTAAAAATATGAGTGGAAAAATAGAAAGTTCAATTAAAGACATTCCTAATTCTAAGGATCTTATTCTGAACTTTCTATATCAGATGTATATGTTGAAGGCCGATGTCGATCAGTTTCAAGCTGATGTGGATACAAAGTATCACTAAACAGCGACTTGCAAATATTGTTTCTTAGCCTTCAGTAACGACCAGCTTATCGTTTTTAACATCTATTTTGACTCTTGAGTTATCTTTGATATCGCCCGAGATTACTTTTTTTGCTAATTCGGTCTCAAGGTGTCTTTGAATGTATCTTTTAAGAGGGCGTGCTCCGTAAACGGGATCATAGCCAGCCTCAGCAAGATACTTCTTAGCTTGAGTCGATATATGTAGTTCAATCTGTCTATCCTTGAGTCTTGCACGGATAGATTCCAATTGAATGTCCACAATCTTTTCAATTTGATCTAAATGCAACGGGCTAAATAAAATTACTTCATCAATTCGGTTTAAAAATTCTGGGCGAAAATGTTGCGACAACTCTCCAAGAACTTTTTTTCTTGTTTTTTCTGGGATTTCTTTTGATTCCTTAAGTTCCTCAATAAGGATTGGGGCGCCAATATTTGATGTCATGATCACAACAGTATTTTTAAAGTTTACTGTTCGTCCTTGCGAATCTGTACATCTACCATCATCTAAAATTTGTAATAAAATATTAAAAACGTCAGGGTGTGCTTTTTCTATTTCATCAAATAGAATCACTGAGTAAGGTTTTCTTCTGACGGCTTCAGTGAGCTGGCCGCCCTCGTCATAGCCAATATATCCTGGAGGAGCACCTATAAGGCGTGAAACCGCATGTTTCTCCATGTATTCACTCATATCAATACGAACAACGTTTTCTTCTGAGTCAAAAAGTGTTTCCGCAAGTGTTTTGGCAAGTTCTGTCTTTCCTACTCCTGTAGGTCCTAAAAATAGAAATGAACCAATTGGACGTTTTGGATCTTTAATTCCTGCTCGTGCTCTTAAGACTGCATTAGAAACTAATTCAACAGCGTCTTCCTGGCCAATGACTCTTTGATGGAGGATTTCTTGAAGTTTTAGGAGTTTTTCTTTTTCACCCTGCAAGAGTTTGCGCACAGGAATTCCTGTCCAACGGCTTACTATGTCTGCAATCTCATCTTCGTTCACTTCCTCTTTTAAAAACTTTGACTCTTTAGTTTCACTGTTTTCTAGGGATTTAATTTTTTTCTCAAGCTCAGGTATACGACCTAATTTAAGTTCTGCTGCTTTGTTGAGATCATAGCTGCGTTCAGCTTTTTCTAATTCATTTCGCGCTTGCTCAAGCTGTTCGCGGATTTTTCTAACATCCTGAATGGAGCTTTTTTCATTATCCCACTGGGCCTTCATCTCTTTAAACTGAGCTTTTAAGTCTGCAATTTCTTTTTGAAGTTTCTCGAGTCTTTTTAAAGAGGCCGTATCTTTTTCTTTTTTTAAAGCTGTTTCTTCTATTTCAAGCTGCATGATACGGCGATTGATTTGATCTAGCTCAGAGGGCATAGAGTCCAAATCTGTTCTTATTTTCGCGCAAGCTTCGTCTACCAGATCAATCGCCTTGTCTGGTAAAAAACGGTCGGTAATGTATCTGTCTGACAGCACAGCTGCAGAAACAAGCGCGCTATCTTGTATGCGTACGCCGTGGTGAACTTCAAACCTTTCCTTGAGTCCTCGTAAAATTGAAATGGTATCTTCCACGTTGGGTTGGTCAACAAGAACAGTTTGAAATCGTCTCTCAAGAGCAGGATCTTTTTCGATATACTTTCTGTATTCATCTAAAGTTGTTGCTCCAATACAGTGAAGCTCTCCGCGAGCTAGCATAGGTTTTAAAAGCTGTCCAGCATCCATCGCTCCGTCTGATTTACCTGCACCAACAATAGTGTGAAGTTCATCAATGAACATCAGGATTCGCCCCTCTGCCTGTTTCACTTCATTAAGCACGGCCTTGAGTCGTTCTTCGAATTCGCCACGGTATTTTGCTCCAGCAACGAGAGCTCCCATATCCAGTGCAAAAACGATCTTATCTTTTAATCCTTCAGGCACATCACCGCGTACAATTCTTTGTGCAAGACCCTCTGCAATTGCTGTTTTACCAACTCCTGGTTCTCCTATGAGTACGGGGTTATTTTTTGTTTTACGAGATAAAATTCGAACAACTCTTCGAATTTCCTCATCTCGCCCTATAACCGGATCTAGCTTTCCGTTTTGTGCTTCCTTCACAAGATCGCGTCCGTATTTTTCAAGTACATTGTAGGTATCTTCTGGATTTTGTGATGTCACTTTCTGACTCCCTTTGATTGCTTGTAGTGATGTTTTAAATTTATCTTTTGTGATTTGATGTTTTTTGAAAATCTCGAATACATTCTTGGGCTCCTGAGTTTCAAGGAGTGCAAGTATAATGTGCTCGACAGAAATGTATTCGTCCTTTATTTTTTTAGCCTCTGTTTCAGCGTTCATAAGAAGCTTGTTGAATTTTTGTGTAATATAAATTTTTGAATCATCAGCTCCAGATCCTGTCACTTCTGGCTTTTTCTTAAGTTCCAATTCTATTTCTGATAGAAGTCCAGACAACTGAACTCCCATCTTTTTTAGTATTTCTGGGATAAGGCCCTGTTGTTGAGAGGCAACACTATAAATTAAGTGTTCTGCATCAACATCTTGATGTTTAAATCTGATTGCAGTTTTTTGTGCGTCTTGTAGTGCCTGCTGAGTTTTTGTTGTAAATTTGTCGATATCCATTAGCTACCTCTTCCTACAATTGTGAGTATGAAATAGGAGAAGTCAACAGACGTTAGCCTTTTTTATGAGTTGCTCTTTGCGTGTGAAATTTTAACTTTTAAATCAAAATAATAAGATAGGAACGAACGAAAGACGTAAATTGTCATTTTTTGTTGGGCTTGACAAAAAAATAGACGCTCTCAAGTTTAGGGTGTGGCAACAGAGGTTGCTTAAATAAATAGGAGGTAAGTATGAGATACTTATGGAAACCAAATACAAATGTAGATTCAAGAAATTTTTTAGATACTCGTTTTCAGTCTCTGGTGGATGACTTATTTAAGGATTTTAGTCTAGAGCAATGGCAACAGAAGAATGCTTCTCGATTTGTTCCAAAAATTAATGTCATGGAGCGAGAGCATGAGTATGTGATAACAACAGAATTACCAGGTCTTGAGGAGAAAGACTTTGAAGTGAGTATGGAAGATGGAGTTTTAAGAATTAAAGGAGAGAAAAGACATCATTTCGAAGAGGGAGATAAGGCGACATCCTACCGGTATGAGTCTTCATACGGCGCCTTTGAGCGTGCCCTAACACTTCCGGAAGGTATTGATTTGGAGAAGTCTAAGGCACAGTTTAAAAATGGTCTGCTTACTTTAACTATTGCCAAAAATAAAGCAGAGTCTAAGGTTCATAAGTTCAAAATTGACACTCATTAACCTCTAGAATCCCCCTAGAGTTCTTGACCTGCTCCGAAAGGAGCAGGTATCTTTATGTAAATTTCTAGGAGGATTTATGAAAAAAGCAGTTCGTTCGGAGTTAGCACCGAATCCAGTGGGTCCATATTCTCAAGCAATACAACAGGGGCCGTTTTTATTTTGCTCGGGTCAAGTTTCAATAGATCCAAAAACAAATGAAGTTTTAAAAGGATCTGTAAAAGAGCAAGCTCAGCTCGTTATGAAAAATATCGAGGCTGTTTTATCGGCTGCAGGCTTGAACTTTTCTCATGTGGTTAAAACAACCATTTTTTTAACAGACATGAATGATTTTGGTCAGGTAAACGAAATCTACGCGAGCTACTTCAAAGAGCCATATCCAGCACGTTCAACTGTAGCTGTTTCTGCGCTTCCAAAATCTGTTAATGTTGAGATAGAAGTTTTAGCCTACAAGAACTGATTGGTAGAGATTTGAGCTTTCGTCCAAAATCACTTTCATTTCAAATGATTTTTGTCATCAGTGGAATTTTAGTTTTACTGTTTTTTATTTTCTTTTTAAGAGAATATCAAAACGTTGTTTCTCAAAAATCAAACGCATGGACAGAGGATACGACGGGTGATTGTGCTGTTGTTTTGACTGGAGGGAGGGGGCGTGTCAAGGAGGGATTCTCGCTCCTAGCGCGAGGTTCAATTCGCAAGCTTATTATCTCTGGTGTTTATGAAAAAGCCCAATTGAAAGATCTATTTCCAGAGCTTATTTTTATCAGTACAATCAACCCGGATGATATCATTTTAGAGAAACACTCTCAGACAACATATGGAAATGCATTGCAGACACGAACACTCGTGGAGGCATTAAAGTGTAAAGATCTTGTGCTGATTACCAGTCAAACACATATGTACCGTGCATATAAAACATTTAGAAATCATTTTCCAAAAGAATTTACGATTACTAAAAGATCATTAACTGCAGGCAGTTATAATCATGAAGTCATAGAGTCCATGGAAGAAGCTCTAAAGTCTTTATTCTATTCTGTTTGGACGTATTAAGACGCTTTTTTAATTTCGACTTTGAAAAGTGTGCGGAACACTTTAATAAGAGCCGGATCATATTTTCCGCTTTCTGTTAAGAGAAGCGCGAGAGCGTCTTGAGGTGTGTAGAGTGCCCGGCCACCTCGGCGAGTTGTAAGTGCACTAAATGCATCAGCTATTGCAACAACACGGGCAGGATAAAAGATTTCAGGGCCACGAAGTCCTCTTGGATATCCAGTCCCATCCCAGTGCTCGTGATGTTGTTCAATAACAAGTTTTACTTCTTCTGGAAAACCTTTAAGCTGATTCACCATTTCTATTCCCATTGCTGGGTGGCTTTTAACCTTGGCCCACTCTTGAGGTGTTAGCTGGCGATTCACGCTATCAAAATCTTCTGGTAGTTTACTCATTCCAAGGTCATGTAGAAGACCTCCTAGTCCTATGATGCTAAGAGTTTTTTCATTGTTATTTTGAGCTGCCTTAGCAAGTAAGATCGAAAATACAGACGTTGCAATCGCATGTCTGCATGGATATGCCTCTTGTCTTGAAAGATTAATGAACGTTGCCAAATTTTTTGGGTCTACTTTTAGTATATCAATATAGCTCTTAATAATAGTTTGTGTTCTACGTAGGGAGTGTTCGTCAAAAACCTTGTCCTCGTATATTTCAAAGAGAGTTTGTTCTGTGAGTTCCTCTATCGCCTTTTGTGCTTCCGCTAGATTGAATTCTTTTGCATCTTTAAGTTTGTGAACAAGAACTTCGGTGGCACTGATATAGTCTCTTCTTTCAGATCTATGAATATATAATTGCTGAACACCTTTTGCAGAGTAGTGTTCAAAACGCTCTTTATCAACAATGTCTCCTTTTTTGAATATTAAAGTGAATTTATCAATGCTTAACTGAACATACACTCCAAAGGGAAGTTGTCCTGTCATTGAGAGCAGGTTATCGATGCTGATTTCTGAATAATCCTTATACTTAACTTGAGACATGATTTTATATCGGTATCTAGAGGGGTGAACTGAAAGAAAACCCAAGTTTTAGCGAAAGGCTTTCGTCGAGAATGTGGGTTAAGTTTTTGGCTTGTGTCTCAAATTGAATCAGTTTGGAGTCATCTTTAATATAATCTCTTCCGATAAAGCATAGATGAAAATAAGCTCTACTGTCGTTCCTACATCAGTATCTCTTTATAGCCCGGAAAAGGTCGGTATTTCCATGGAGGCTGTAGGAACTGATTTTATTCAAATGCAAGAAAAAGAAATTCAAACAAAGTGGTTTCGATCTCATGAAACAGAGACAGATATTTTTGTTTGGTATGACTCTCAAGGAAAAACAATCAAACAACAAGTTATCCATATGGGAGTTGTTGTAGAGTGGAATATTCTTGATGGCGTTCGCACTGGTATTCTTTTTGATACAGAGATACAGCCTGCGGTTAAGAATACACAGACTGGAGAAGAGGCGTCAGAGGCTGTGAGTGAGTCCATTCAGTACGACAATATAATACAGAGGCAGTGCCTCATCACAGCGCTAGAAATTGTCAAGCATTCTAAATGTATTGATGGAGATCTGAGAGCTAATCTATTTAGGAATTTTTCACAAGAATCCATACAACCAGATCGTGGTGGTTTTTTAAATATGCTACTTAAATTTATATTAGGACGTAAATAGAGCTTTACTTGTGGAATAAATCAACAGAACAGTTTTGACAGTCATATGCCTTTGGCGTAGCCTTGTTTCATGAAGACCTCTTGGCTTTTCTTTAAAAAATATATCCTATCGAAAAATTCTAATTCAACGACACGCAGAATTTCATTTTTATGTTTTTTGGGTATATCTGTTAGTGTGATGGCAGTTACTGTTATTATAAGTGTTATGAATGGCTTTGGTGAGGCCATAGAATCTAGAATGTTAAATTTTGAACCACATATTGTAGTCAAATCTGATTCACCGGAAAGCCTTGAGAAACTTCAAAAAACTCTTCTGTCTGAAGAAGTTCGTTCTTATGTTTTTTATCAAGATCAAGTTATTATTCGAACTATAGATGGGCAGTATTCGGGGGCCATTGCAAGAGGTCTTGCAGAGGAATCACTACAGCAGTTTGTCCAAGCGTCTCGGCAAGTTCAGCAAAGTCGTGTGAAGAGACTATCGTGGGGAGAAAAAGTTGAATCGCCACTTGTTTTGGGAGCAGATGATATTCTTATTGGAAGTGATCTAGCTTACCAACTTGGAGTTTTTATTGGGGATCAGCTGGTTATGACTCCTCCTGAAACTTTATTGCTTCCCCAGGGGGAGATTCCGGCGGTATCTAAGAAAACCATTCAAGATGTTGTTCGTACAGGTGTTCAATCTTTTGATGGACAATTTATTCTGTACTCAAAGAATAGAGGTGTTCTCTTTAAAGATTCTGTCAGCCACGAGGTCTTACTTGAAATTTATTTATCACAGCCTAAATTTTTAGATAAAGTTTTAAATAAAATTCCTTCTTCTTTTCATGTGGAAACGTGGAAAGAGCGAAATTCTGCTTTATTTTATTCTCTTAAAATGGAAAAGAATCTAATTACTTTTTTCCTTTTGCTTGCTATTTTAATTGGATCATTCTCTATCGTTACAATCTTGATCCTTCTAGCTACACAAAAAAGACAAGAAATAGCAGTACTCATTACATTAGGCATGAATCAAAAAAGAATTTCTAATATGTTTACTCATATTGGTTTTTTCATATCAAGCTTAGGTGTTTTGGTCGGGTTTATGATTGGGCTTATACTTTGTGTTTTTTTAGACCGTACAACTTTTATTCAACTGCCAGATATTTACTATGATCGTAGTCTGCCTGTACAGTTTGTTCCCGTGTTTTATATGTGGGTATTACTTTTTAGTCTGATAATAGCTTTATTGAGTTCCAATTTGCCAGCAAGGTGGTTCTTGCGTTTTTCACCTCAAGATATTCTTCGTAAAAACTTTAAAGGCTAGTTAAGCTTGAATAGGTCTTGCCTATTTCAGTTTAGAGCCAGACTTAAGTTTGAGTTTAAGATGGCTCTGGAGCCTTTTTATATGTAATCTTTGAGCCAGCGTCTGGGCACAGGTATAATAAAACATTGTAGGGCTATGTCCGAAGGAGTCGGTATGTTCACACGTATGTGTTTAGTTGTATCTTTGTGTTTTGGATTTTCTACTCTAGCAGCAGAAAAGGTACGTAAAGTTAAATTGGCGGACGTTCTTTTGCATGTATCGGCTAAAGCATCTCAAGTAAGGCAATTGAAAGATTTCGGTCGACTTTTAAATTTATCAGAACAAACAAAGAGTGAATATTTAATTTTTTTAAAAAGTAAAAAGCTGGAACTGGCAGGAGCATCAAACCTCAATGTGAATGGAGCTACTTTGGTTCTTGAGGATGCTAATGTTCAAATTTTACTGAGTGATATTTCAAAGGGCTTTGTGGAAGTGAACAAAAAATCTATACAAGTGGTTAAGGGAGAGTCTCTTGAGGAGCGTTACGCAAAATTTTTAGCAGCACTTTCTCATAAATCTTTTATTCGTTCTATATTTTTTGAACAGGCTTTTGCAGCGGATTCAGTTCAGGCAGCGGCAACTCAAACTATGATTTTAGTAGAAAGTGTATCTCATCTTATTGAGCTTTGTATTTCTGGGAACAAGAGATCGGATGGTTCCATTGCAATTTGTCCTCTTGCTAGAGATTCTTTTGCTTTAAATGATCTGTATGCGGATGAGTTTCCAATTGATTTAAAGTGTAGAGATGGAAAGCCAGATTATCTTAAGACGGATAAGAGAAGGCTCAGTTTTTTTAGTGGATCTAATGCATATGGCGAAGCTAAGGAATCAGTTAAAGAAGCCGGAAAAGAAGTCTGTGTTGCAAGAGATTATATGAGCTATAGGTCTCAGGATAACGTTTCTATCGCTCAAGGAATGAGTGCTTCTCAGTGTCTTTCACTGCTTAAGTTTGCGAACAGCTGCTGCGGAGACGAGGATCAATGTCTTAATTCATTAGGGCTTTTGATAGATGAAACCAAAACAAAAGATCTTTATGATAAAAAATTTGCCCCTAAGGGGGGTACTCCTGGGAGACAATGGGACAAAGGCAGCGGCAAGCAATAATTCCAAAAGGTGCCAGGCACTTGGAAACGTATATGCAAAACGTTTCCAAGTGCCTGGCACCTTTTTGTTAGACGCTTAAGTCAAACTCTCTTAGGGTCTGATTGAGAGAAGTTTTTTTGTCTGTACTTTCTGTTCTTTGACCAATAATTAGTGCGCACTGAGTTTGATAGGTTCCTGCTGGATAGCTTTTGGCAACTGTTCCTGGAATTACAACGGAGTTTTTTGGAACATAACCTTTTATTATTTTCTCTTGGCTTTGAGTGACATCAATAATTTTTGTGGAAGCTGTAAGAGTTACTCCAGCAGCGAGCACCGCCCCTTCTTCAACTCGAACTCCTTCTACAACAATACAACGACTTCCAACAAAAACATGGTCTTCAATTATCACTGGAGCGGCTTGGGCTGGCTCTAAAACACCACCAATACCTACACCTCCGCTTAAGTGAACATTCTTACCAATCTGTGCGCAAGATCCAACTGTAGCCCATGTATCGACCATTGTACCTTCATCGACATAAGCACCGATATTCACATAGGAAGGCATTAATATACACCCTGAATGTATAAAAGATCCTTTTCGTGCAATAGCAGAAGGGACAACGCGAACTCCATCGGAGAGTGCCCAGTCTTTTAAGGGGATTTTATCTATAAATTTTAAGACGCCAGACTCCATGACAGACATTTTTTGCGTTCTGAAATAGAGGAGTATTGCTTCTTTAATCCAGGCGTGTGTTGTCCATGCTCCATTAATTTTTTCGGCCACTCGAATTTTTCCGCTATCTAGCTGCTGAATCGTTTCTTGAACAACTCGTTGCAATTCCGGAGTATCAATTGGTAGTTCATTTTTAAATCCACGATGAATTAAATCTTGTTTCATGAGTATCCTTATTTGTTCCAGTCTTTGAGTCTTTGCAGGCGTTGAGCTTGGTTGTTAGAGGATTCAACAATATTTCTTGCAACTGTGAGGGCTAAATCTTCATGCATAGAGTTCATCAAAGAGACGGCTTGCACAGCTTCTCTAAAATATGCCTCATTTGAAAAAGACTCTATGAGAGTATAGAAAGCTGATGGGATCTGGCGATTTTTAAATTTTTCGAGAATAAATAACTTAGTATCTTCATTCGGATAGAGCTCTAAGAGCCGAAGTGTGGAAGTTTCAAAGGTATTCTTGTTCATAAGTTCCAGGCATTTTTGATTTTTCTCATGAAACTGAGATCTACAGAAAAAATCCACTTCGCTTTGATCCTTGAAGTTCATTAGCGCAGAGTGAGCGCTTGTTAAAGCAACAACCATCAGACTTGTAAAAAATAGTTTTTTATTCATTCTGAGTGTCCTAACAAATCCAAAGGACTTAGGCAAGTTTCTCAGTAGTTTTAAGTGCTTCAAGTATGGCAGGTACATGGGTTTTCAAAATTTTTTCATGATCAAGACCACGTTCAATTTCATAGGTTAGAGTAGGGATATCTCTTTCCAGTCCACAATATGTCCCAAGGCACCCTGGAGTTGGGTATCCTATATCTTCCTGTATGATGTAGCCAGTTAGATTGCTAATAGTTTCTGCCTCTTTTTTACATTTTCCATTCACATTTAAAAGAGGTTTCCAAGAGTGCAGGCTGTAAATGATTCGCGGTTTTTCCTTCTGAAGGAATTGAACGAGTGCCTGATTCTCGGGTTCACTGTTTGCAGATGTACCTGGACAGTAGCGCGGATTTAACACTTCTGAAGTCCAGTCTTGTGTAGGTAAATTTCTGTTGAGATCTACACCATTTTTATTTTGCCGAGTTTTTGCCAAGACTCCATCGAAATTTAAAGTAGGAATAATCGTAAGTTTAAGTTTATACGGATTATTGATTAAAAGACTTTCGATGAGTCCAAAACTTGCGACAACGCCTTCGGATTCGTCACCATGGACACCGCCTAGAATTAAAACATGAGGGCCGGGAAAGGACCACTGATACCCCATAATAGGTAATCCTGAGACTGTTTTTCCTACAAGAATACTTTTCATTTTGAATCTCTCGTGTTAAGAATTCGATCCAACACTATGCCATTAGAGGATCATTTGTGGTATCAAATATTTGTGTAAAAAAATTTGGCGGAACTTCTGTAGGATCGACAGAGCGTATAGAGGCAGTTGCTGACCGTATTCTCAAAGAGCGGGAAAAGGATTCAAGGCCTTATGTGATCGTTGCATCTGCAATGGCGGGTGAAACAAATCGTTTGGTTGATTTAGCAAATCGAACTTATCTTGGATTTCGTGGGCCGGCTTATGACATGCTGTTGGCTTCTGGAGAGCAGGTCTCAATTGCACTTTTGTCTATGGCTCTGGAAAAAAAAGGGCTCAAAGCAAAGCCGTACCTTGCTCATCAAGTCGGTATAAAGACAGATTCTATGTACTCACGAGCGCGTATTAAGGAAATTAAAACTGAACCGCTCATGAAAGATATTCAAAGTGGTATCATACCTGTTGTTGCTGGATTTCAAGGAGTAGATGAGTTTGATAATATCACAACTCTGGGGCGAGGAGGATCGGACACCTCTGCTGTTGCTCTAGCCGTTGCTCTTAAGGCGCAGGATTGTGAAATTTATACGGATGTGCCAGGGGTATTCAGTGCCGATCCTCGTATTGTGCCTAAGGCAAAGAAAATACCATCTCTCTGTTTTGAGGAAATGGTAGAGATGGCTTCTCTAGGATCTAAAGTTTTACATATTAGAAGTGTTGAAATTGCCGCCAAGTTTCAATTGAAACTACAAGTCAGATCAACATTTGAAATGACAGAAGGAACATGGATTATGAATGAAAACGAATTAAATACAAGTATGGAAAGCCCTCTTGTGACTGCAATCACTCATGATACTCAAACTGCAATTTTTAAGTTAGTGCCACTTCCGCAAGGTGCAGAAGTTTTAGCTCAATTATTTGCAAGACTCTCTGAGAAGGGGATTGTCGTAGACGTCATATCTCAGAGCGAAATAGATCAAGGTCAAAGATTAGCTTTCTCTGTTCCTGTAGAAGATATTATACAAACTAAGCAAGTTATTTCCGAATTTTTTCCAAAAGTAGATACAACAGTTTTAGATCAAGTCTCTAAAGTGAGTATTGTTGGTGTAGGGATGAGGAATCATCCAGGTGTTGCAGCTAAATTTTTTAATGTTTTAGCTCAAAATAAAGTTCCTATTCATCTTGTTACAACGTCAGAGATCAAGGTATCTGCGATCATAGATCGTAAGGATCTTGAAAAGTCTGCCCAAGCTTTGCATTCAGCGTTTGGGCTTGATTGATTATGAAAGATTTTGCTGGAGTCTCGATTTCATCGCTCGTAAAAAAGTACGGGTCTCCAATTTACATCTATGATTTAGATTCCATGGTAGGGGCCGTTCAAAGCCTGAAAACAGCTTTTGAGGGACAAGTCGAAATTCACTATGCAACCAAAGCAAATTCGCATCCTCTTATTTTAAAAGCATTTTTGAAAGAGAAAATTGGTGTGGACACGGTCTCATGGGGAGAGGCAGAAGAGGCCCTGAATGTAGGATTCAAACCAAAAGATATTATTTTTTCTGGAGTTGCAAAAACATCTGTGGAACTCACTCAAGCAATACGAAAACAAATTAAGCAAATTAATGTAGAATCTCCTCAAGAATTGATTCGGATTGGCGAAATAGCAAAAAAACTAAAAAAGAAAGCACAAGTTGCTTTTCGTATGAATCCAAACGTAAATCCGAATACTCATCCCTATATTACTACGGGGTTCCGTGAAAATAAGTTTGGAATGGATACAACTTTTCTTCCTGAGTTGAGAGGCATTTTGAGAAAATATGCAAAGCATCTTGATCTTAAAGGGGTTACACTGCACGTTGGTTCTCAGCTTAGAGATTTAAGTGGAATTTTGGATGCTATACAAAAGACAATTCCAGTTTTTCTAGATTTAAAGCATTCTGGTTTTCATATGGAAACTTTTGATATTGGTGGTGGGATTGGGATTCCCTACGACGGTAGTGAACCAATGGATCTGAAATTGTATGCAACTCAAGTTGTGGATTTATTAAAGCCTCTCGGGTGCCGCATTCTTACAGAGCCTGGTCGCATCCTGGTAGGTCCGTATGGAATTTTAGTTGGAGAGATTCAGTATATAAAAGCGAGTCCATACAAAAACTTTGCCATTCTTGATACTGGGATGCACCACTTGATGAGGCCAGCACTTTATCAGGCATTTCATCGTATGGAAAAAGTAGGGGTGGTTGTTAGTGATGATAAGGTTTTGTATGACATTGTAGGGCCTATATGCGAAAGCTCAGATGTTATTGGTAGAGATCGATATTTACCTATACTTGAGCAGGGTGATTTGATTGCAATTAGAGATGCAGGTGCCTATGGATTTTCTATGGCATCCTTTTACAATGCGCATGCATTACCAAAAGAAATTATTATCTCCTCCAAAAAAGCAACAACGTTGAAAAAACCACACTTACCTGATTCTTGGCTCTAATATTTTGAAATCCAAATTTATTCTCGCTAATCTCGAAACCATTAGTGGGGGGATCTGTGGGGATAATTCACAAAATAATTGGGATATTGTTTTTATTTGCAACAACTACTGTTTTAGCACTACCTGCGATTTCAGATTCAGTAGCAAGAGACTATGAGAATACAAAACAGGTACTTCGTAGTCAGGGGTATATTGATACTCAGCTTGAAGCAGATCTTCAGTATCTTAAACAAATAAAATATTCAGTCCCTCGTGAGATGACAGAAATGGAAGTTTACTTAACTCATCCTGGATCTGGATACGGATTTAGCCGTGCAGAAGATTCAGAAAAAGAATTAATACGTATTATTGAAGAAACTCAAAAGAGACCTCACTCCTCGGAAAAGGAACTTATAATTGGAGATGCCTACCATTGGCTTGGGCACTTGTACCAAGAGAGATTTGATTTACTTAAAGCTTTTGAGAGCTTTGTGAGATCTTTTTTTCACTACAGATTGACGTCTCTCAGTCGTTCTCCTCGAATAAATTCACGTGTTGAGGTCCACGAACATAGTATTTTCCATTTAAGCGATATTAGTAAATATATTCGACGTTCGGTGTCTGGGATCCAGTACTATGAAAACGTCATTTTACCGAGACAGGCCATACAGAGTTGTAAGGAATTTTTTAGAGCTTCAGGATTCTAGAACAATAAAATGATCTTTGAGTTGCTTAAGTGAAACAATCCACTCTCTTTGAGCGATATCTGGAAACTTTTCTTGGAGATGAGTCACTAAGTCTTTTGTGATCATAGAGCCTTCGCTTAATTCATCTAGAATAGCGGCATGATAGAGAGTTCCGGCTAGATAGGTGATTTCTTTTGTCTCAGAGTTCTTTGAAATGAGCAGCAAATTTTGTTTTTCTAATGGCTGACCTTGCGGTTTTTGTACATAGCCAAAAATATCAAATTTTAATCGAAGTGCCTGAGCAATTGGGTTTGAGTAGACGATAGTCGAAAGGCTACTATACAGACCTTTTATGCGATTTGGAGTCGGGTCATTTTGAATTTGAAATATCGTGATTTCGTAATCAAGTAGTTCTAAAAAATAATCTTCTACACAGTACTTTTCTTGATATTTTTTGAAAAATAAAGGGAGATAAAAAATATTCTCGGAGAGATCTTGTGTATTGATTTGAATCTCTGATAGGTAATGAGGAAGAGAGTCTTTAAAAAAACTCTCTCCTTTTAATGTTAAACTAAGAGGAGCAATTTTTTTAATTTTATAAATATAAAATGCAAAATCCCGAGTGTTTAACGTGGGGTTAATATAGCTTTTTATTTTATGTACAAAATCACTCTTTTTAAAGTTTAACAAAAAATCCATTAAGTTTTAACTTTCTTGTCTTTTCCGCAACCACAAGACTTTCCATCACCTTTGCAAGACTTACTATCACAAGATTTGCCATCTTTATGGCCTCCGCATTTACAACCTTTTTCACAGGTACAGCTTTCTCCACCACAGGATTCGCAGGATTTAGTATCTTTTGCGTCAGCTACTGTTTGACTTGCTGTTGTTCTGTCTTTTTTTGCGGCCTTATCGCAGTCGCAAGCCATAGCTTTTTGTGTTATCGAAAAAACAAATAAAAGACCCAATAAGAATGTAAGTAGCTTCATGTAGACTCCTTTTTTTTTAGTTATCCATCAATTATCCTACACCAAAAGGTACGGCGCCACTGATGGTTTAGCTTAGCGTCATTTAATACAAAAATGACGCTAAGCTAAACCATCAGTGGCGCCGTACCTTTTGGTGTCTAAAGTTTGGAAAGAGATGAATAGATTACATGCAACCCCTTGTTTTGCTGGAGTTTTTTGGTTATGGACGCTACCTTATGTGCGCCACGTTAAAGGTAATGGATGAAGTCTATGATCATGGTACTAAGTTTAATTTTAGCTGTTCTTGTAAACCTGGGTGCGTTTGCGTCGGATACTGCATTTCAGGATTGTATTCGTAAGCACAATTCAACCTTTCAGATGATGGTTCAGCGCCATGAAACAGAATCGGATGACCTCTTTCAGGGGGCACTCCTAAACCTCTCACAAGATTTAGAATCTTCTGGATTTAAAATTCATTACATTAATTTAAAAACAGGAACTTTTTTACTTCAGACTCTAGATCCAGTTTTAGCAGAAAAGTATGCCACTCAACAAATTGCGAATGGATCTCTCATTTTTCAAGGATGCCAAGTAGAGGGAGTTTTGCAGTGAAACTCATCTTTACATTAAATCTTGTGGTAGGCCTCATTTTTACAGGTCAGTGTTCTTGGGCAAATATTAGTCCAGATTCTATAAATAGTATTCGTCATAAGCTAGACGGCGTTTCTCTGTTGTATAGTGAAGACACCTCCATTTTAATGCAACAGTCGACTTGTGTTGTTGAAGTGAACTTAGGATTTGATAATCAAATACAATCTTTCCGCTATCAAGGTAGAGCTCGAATGCTGAGATATGAATTAGGGGCGGGGGCGGTAAAATCAGCTATTTCATTTCCAGAAACTGAATTGGCTCTTAGTAATAGAATGAGCGGCCTTCGTGTTGAGAGTACTTACGCCAATAACACTTCAACATTAAGAGTCTTTAGTGGAAAAGATGTTTTATACCTTGTAACGATTGCTTTTGATTTTCAGAAAAAACCCATATCCACTTACATTCAATACAACAAGCCGATATTTGGTTCAAAAGTTGTTGAGTATTATGAGGCTTATTGTGGGCTTCGTATTAGTGAGCTAGGTTCGTTGTAAAAAACTTTTCCCATTTTTTTTGCTTATCTTTTGTAAGAAGCGCGTAGCATATCACGCCATGATCGCTAAACTCTTGATGTTGAATTTGTCCATCTCGTGCTAAATCAAATAGAAGGTGTTTTTCTGAGAGCGGAATAAAGAGCTCAGTCACAAGTTGTTTTCCATCAATGAGCTTAATCATTTCTTTTTTGAGTTGATCTAATCCGGATCCTGTGAGGGCGCTTACGAAAACACGGTTTTCAACATCTCTGATTTGAAACTTCTTTTCTAAAGGTGTTTTATCAATTTTATTGAAAACATGAATAATTTTTTTTGTTTGCCAGTTTAACTCCTGAATAATTTGATTGACTGTTTCGAGTTGCTTTTTCCACTGACTATGGGAGAGGTCAATAACATGAACAAGCACGTCGGCACTGGCAGACTCTTCCAGTGTTGCTTTGAAAGCCTCGATAAGTTTTGTTGGGAGTTTATTAATAAATCCAACTGTATCTGTTATGACAGCTTCTGAGTTTCCTGCAGGACTTTCACTGAGTTCAAATTTTCGAGTTGTTGGATCAAGTGTTGCAAAGAGCTGATCTTTTGCAAGGACTTGAGAGCCGGTGAGAGCATTCATAAGAGTACTTTTACCTGCATTTGTGTAGCCAATAAGAGCAAAGCTAGGGATTTGTCGATCTTGTCGTTTTTGCCTACGTGTTTTACGACCTTTTTCAACGTCTACTAACTTCTTTTTAATCATATCGATTCGGTTTCTGATGTTTCGACGATCTAATTCAATCGCCTTTTCTCCGGGGCCCACAGTGCCAATACCGCCACCTTGGCGTGAGTGAGAGCCATGCCATGCTCCAACTTGTCTGGAGTACTGATCCATAAGCTGAGCAAGTTCAACTTGAAGTTTACCCTCGTGGCTTTGTGCGCGCTTTGCAAAGATATCTAGAATAAGTTGTGTGCGATCTAATACAGGAACGTTCACAACTTTTGAAAGATTGCGCCCTTGAACTCCCGAAAGATTTTGATCCAAAATAACAAGTTGTGCTTGAGTTTCTTTAACTAGATGAGCAAGTTCATCAACTTTTCCAGCTCCCATCAGAGTTGCTGGATTGTATTTAGGAAGAAACTGAACAAGTGAGCCCACCACTTCGGCTCCTGCTGCCTCAGCAAGCTCTGAAAGTTCCCCTAGAGACTCTTTTACGTCTTGGAAGTTCTCGCTTTTGAGCCCTACACTAACAACGAGGGCCTTTTCTCTTTTCTTTAACGTCATTTATTCATACTCATTTGCGAGCTTTATACTCCCTAACGACCTGAATTTGAAGGGCCGTTAATGCTACAGTATTTACTATATCATTAACATTACAGCTTCGCTGCATAGTATGTGCAGATTTTTTGAGGCCCATTAGGAAGGGGCCTAAAATCTCAGCTCCACCTAGACGTTGGAGCAGTTTGTACGCAATATTACCCGAGTTTAAATCTGGGAATAAAAGGATATTGGCGCCTTTTTTGAGTTCAGAAAACGGAAATTGTTCTGCAATAATCGTTGGGTCAACTGCTGTGTCTGCTTGCATTTCACCATCTACAATAAGATGTGGGTACTTGTCTTTCACCATTTCGGCTGCTTGCTTCATCTTGATTGAAGATTCATAGCGTGATGAAAAATTTGAAAAGCTGAGCATTGCTATTCTTGGTTCCATTTCAAAATACTGAACAATTTCTGCGGCTGATGTTGCAATGTAAGCAAGTTGCTCAGCTGTTGGGTTGACGTTGAGTGTACAGTCTGCAAAGAAGAGAACCTTATCTTTTAAAACAACAATGATTAACCCCGATGCAACACCTTTTCGAGTTTTCCCAATAATCTCAAGAATTGGTTTAACTGCAACGCCATAACTTTGCGTTACTCCATTAATAACTCCGTCAAGATCACCCATTTGTGTAGACATCACAGCAAAGTAATTTGGGTCAGACATCAATCTCATTGCTTCTGGCAAATTAACTCCCTTACGCTTTCTCATATCGTAGAGCTTCTGCGCATAGGTGTTTAATTGAGGGTGTTGGCTGGGTCTAAAAATTGGAACCTCGTAGAGATTACTGAGATTTAAGCTTTCAATTTTTTTGCGAATAATATCTGGGTAACCAAATAGCACGGGTTGTGCTAAACCTTCTTCCACAATAATGTTACACGCTTTCAAAACTTTTTCGCTATGTGCTTCTGGAAATCCAATTTTAGGCAGCTGGTGATTTGATTTTTTTGTAGATGATTTTACGCGATTAATTGCGGAACGAATAAAGCTTTTTGCGGCACCTTGCAAGGATTCCAACTTGTCGTGGTATGCTTCAAAATCTTCAATGGGCAGTTGAGCAACCCCAGTTTCCATAGCAGCTTTTGCAACAGCTGGTGCGACCCAAAGTAGGACGCGTGAGTCAAATGGTTTTGGGATAAAATAATCTGGTCCAAATTTAAATTGCTTTCCACCGTAGGCTCTTGAAACGCTTTCCGGTACTTCCTCTCGTGTAAGCTTTGCAATTGCATAGACAGCTGCAAGCTTCATAGCTTCGTTGATTTGTGTCGCACGAACATCAAGAGCTCCTCTAAATATAAACGGGAATCCAAGTACGTTGTTTACTTGGTTTGGAAAATCACTACGTCCTGTTGCAATCAGAACATCTGGTCGAGCCGCAATAGCTTCATCAGGTAAGATTTCTGGATCAGGATTGGCGCAAGCAAAGACAATCGGACGATCTGCCATTTTCTTGATCATGTCTCCATTAACCGCTCTTGCGACGCTCAAACCGAGGAATACATCAGCTCCTTCGAGGGCTTCTGAAAGAGTTCTTTTTTTGGTATCGTTTGCGAAATCTTCTTTCCATTTGTTCATGCCATCTGTGCGACCTTTATAGATAACACCTTTAGAGTCGCACATAATGACATTTTCTCGTTTTACACCAAGGCTCAAAAATAAATTTGTACAGGCATAGGCAGAGGCTCCAGCTCCGTTCACAACAATCTTAATTTTTTCAATTTTCTTTCCTGCAATCTCAACAGCATTTAGAAGAGCTGCAGATGTAATGATCGCGGTTCCATGCTGGTCATCATGAAAGACAGGAATTTTGAGCTCTTTTTTAAGAGTTTCTTCAATAACAAAACACTCCGGCGCTTTGATGTCTTCAAGGTTAATTCCTCCAAATGTGGGCTCAAGGGCTTTGACCGCCGCAATGACTTCTTCTGGAGACTCGCAGTTGAGCTCAATATCAAAAACATCGATATCCGCAAATTTTTTAAAAAGAACTCCTTTTCCCTCCATGACAGGCTTACCTGCAAGTGGACCAATATTTCCGAGTCCTAAAACAGCAGTTCCGTTTGTAATAACGGCAACTAAATTTCCTTTAGCTGTGTAATCAAAAACTTTTTTTGGATCTTTCGCAATTTCAATGCAGGGTTTTGCAACACCCGGGGAGTAGGCGAGAGCGAGATCTCTATCTGTATCGCAAGGTTTGGATGTGATAACTTCAATTTTTCCAGGTCGTCCGGAGGCGTGATAATCAAGTGAATCTGTAAACGATGAAGACATGCTGTTACTCCAATGAGTGTTTAATAAAGTCTAAGAGTAAGAAGGGTCAGCTGTTAAGTCAATGTGCCTAAAAGAACACAGAAAATACTTTTAGGGTGCTCTATTGCTTTGCGCAAAGTTCTTGATTCCTTGGATATCAAGGACTCTTTGTGTGACTTTCTGGCATGTTTCAAGCAATATAAATACACAAAAATTTTTATCCTGTTAGGAGCATCTATGGGGAATCCAAGAGACGTCGTAATTGTAGAAGGTGTACGCACTCCGTTTGCAAAAGCTGGCACTGTGTTTAAGAATGTTCACGCTAAAGAACTGGGACGAGCTTCTGTTAAAGAGCTTTTAGAAAAAACAAGCCTCGATCCTAAGGTCATTGAAGAGGTCATCGTTGGAAATACAGGAAACCCTTCTGACAGTGTAAATATTGGTAGAGTTGTAGCTCTTAACGCGGGAATTCCGCAGTCCACGTCTGCTCATACCGTTCACAGAAATTGCGCATCTGCATTGGAGAGTATTGCAACCGGATTTGATAAAATAAAAGCCGGAGTTGTCGATGTTGTTGTAGCGGGAGGAACGGAAAGCATGTCAGATATGCCTCTGATTTTTTCCAGAGCGTTTGCTGCAAAATTTGGAGAGTTTGCAATGGCAAAAACACTCGGAGCTCGTCTTGCCGCACTCAGAAAAATAAATTTAAAAGATTTAAAACCTCGAATTTCAATTATGGAAGGTCTCACAGATCCATTTGTGGGAATTAATATGGGGCAAACTGCTGAAATTCTTGCGAAAGAATTTAAGATTTCTCGAAAAGAGCAAGATGAGTTTGCTGTTTTATCACACCAAAAAGCTGTTGCTGCTCAAAAAAGCGGTCGTTTTGCAAAAGAAATTGCACCATTTTTTCTGCCGCCAGATTTTAAAACTGCTGTTGTCGATGACGTAGGTCCTCGAGAAGGGCAGAGTATGGAACAACTCGCAAAACTGAAACCATTTTTCGATCGTAAATTTGGAACTGTAACTCCTGGAAATTCTTGCCCGATTACAGATGGTGCTGCGATGGTACTTTTAATGAGTCGGGAAAAAGCTCAAAGTCTTGGTTACAAGCCCATTGCGAGCATCCGTTCCTACGGATTTAGAGGTTTAGAGCCAGAGAGAATGGGGCTGGGGCCAGCTTACTCAACTCCATTAGCACTCAAGCGTGCAGGTCTTGAGTTAAAAGATATTGGTCTTGTTGAACTCAATGAAGCATTCGCTGCGCAAGTCATTGCCTGTCTCAAAGCTCTAGAAAGTGATAAGTTTGCTCAAGATAAACTTGGATTATCAAAAGCCGTGGGCTCTATAGATCCAAAAATTTTAAATGTGAATGGTGGTGCCATTGCGCTTGGACATCCAGTTGGGACAACAGGAACACGCCTTATTCTAACATTGATGAAAGAAATGCAGCTTAAAAATGTTCAGTTTGGTCTTGCAACTTTATGTATTGGTGGCGGGCAAGGCGGATCCATGATTTTGGAAAGAGAGGCTTAAAATGGAATCTTTAAAACTCAAAAGAGATGGTGAAGTAGGGATTTTAGAGTTTGATCTTCAAGGTGAGAAAGTGAATAAACTTTCTTCTTCAATGTTAACTCGCATCAGTGAAATCCTTGTTGAAGTTCAAAAATCAGATCTTAAAGCTCTTGTATTTATATCAAAAAAACCAAAAATATTTATAGCAGGTGCAGATATAGAAGAGATTAAAGGCTTAAAAACAGCCGAGGCTTCTCGGGATGCAGCTGCCGCAGGACAGAAAATTATTAATCAATTCGAAGATCTTAAAATCCCTGTCATCGCAGCAATCAATGGAGCCTGTATGGGCGGAGGATGTGAGCTTGCGCTTGCATGTGACTATAGACTTATAACGGATGACCCATCTTCTAAGATTGGACTTCCTGAAACAAAACTTGGAATTCTTCCGGGTTTTGGTGGATGTGTGCGTCTACCTCGAGTCATTGGTATTCAAGCCGCGCTTGATATTATTTTAGCGGGCAAGGCCATTGATGGAAAAAAAGCTTTTAAATTAGGATTAGCAGATGAACTTGTTCCCGCAAGTTTACTGGAGTCGTATGTTCTTAAGTATGCTCAAGAGATTATAAAGTCGGGCGCTAAAAAACGTAAAAAATATTTTAAACCTAAGGGAATGGCTGCTGGATTTTTGGAGTCGTTTGCTGGTCGTCCAATTGTTTTTTCACAAGCAAAGAAAATGCTACTCAAGCAAACAGGAGGTCATTACCCATCTCCTGTGAAAGCACTTGAAGTGGTTGAAAAAACTTATGGTATGAGTAATCGTGACAAGGCTTTGCAAATTGAAGCGGAAGCTTTTGGCCAAGTGGCTGCAACAAGTGTCTCTAAAAATTTAATTAATTTATTCTACATGATGGAGGGAGTTAAGAAGCAAACAGGTGTCAGTAATGCGTCTGTTAAATCTCTCCCAATTTCAAAAATTGCTGTATTAGGTGCTGGAACTATGGGTGGTGGTATTGCTCAATTAGGCGCTGACAAGGGGTATAGTGTTCGTATGAAGGACATTAACAACCAAGCGATTTCTCTAGGTTACCAGCAAGCTGCAAAGATTTGGAAAAAAGATCTTGAGCGTAGAAAGATGACGACATTTGATTTTGAAACAAAAATGGGACGTATCAGTGGTGGTGTTAATTATGACGGATTCAAAAATACAGATGTCGTGATTGAAGCTATCGTTGAAGATATGGAAATCAAAAAGAAAGTTTTGGCTGAAACATATAAACACTGCAAAGAAGATGTTATTTTGGCTACAAATACATCTTCTTTGAGCGTTAACGAAATGGCTAAGGGGTTAGAAAAGCCTGAAAATTTTGTTGGAATGCACTTTTTTAATCCTGTCCATAAGATGCCTTTAGTAGAAGTTGTGCGTGGAGAGAAATCGTCTGATGTTGCTGTCGCTACAATTTTTGATTTGTGCAAAAAAATGGGTAAAACACCTGTTGTTATGAAAGATGGTCCTGGATTTTTAGTGAACCGCCTTCTTTTGCCCTATTTGAATGAAGCTGTTTATCTTCTTGAAGAAGGGTACAGTGTTGAGTCTATTGATAAGGCCTTTCTGAAATTTGGAATGCCAATGGGCCCTCTCCATCTTATTGATGAAATTGGAATTGATGTTGCTGTGAAGGTTGCAAAAATCTTTAACAAAGCTTTTGGTGAAAGAGCTCAGCCATCAAAAATTATGATCAAGGTAAGTGAAACTGGACGCCTTGGTAAGAAAAATAAAAAAGGTTTTTATACTTACAACGAGAAGGGCTACAAGCTTGAAGTTGATCAGAAGGTTTACGCAGACCTTGGTTTGCCAAGTCCGACTCAAAAGCTTGATGAGAAGATTGCGGTAGATCGTGGAGTTTATGCCATGATAAATGAAGCAGCATTAGCGTTTCTTGAGGATCGCATTGTAGAAAAGCCAGAAGATGTAGATCTTTGTATGATCATGGGAACGGGATTTCCTCCGTTTCGTGGTGGGCTATTAAGATATGCTGACTCAATAGGAAGTGTATCCATTGTGGATTCTCTTGAGGAATTTGCAGTTAAGTTTGGTCCACGCTTTAAGCCATCGCATCCATTAAAGGCTATGGCTAAGACCGAGCGTAAATTTTATTCGTAACAAGCGCACGTTGAAAGGCCATCTGCTTTGTTTGTCGTCGCTCAGATATTAGATGTATACCTCGCTCCTCCTTCCTTGCATCTGGCACTTTCAACGCACGCTTTAGGTCTAGTAGAAACGTCTCAAGTTAGGACAAAGAAGAACCGATAAAGCTTCTATGAAGCTGAGGCGTGGTTTTTCGATTTGCATTCTAATCTTTTTTGCTATGGCAAATGTTTTGTTTTTTCAGAACTGTGCAAAGACAATGTCTGGATCTAGTGATAAGCCATTAGTATTTGGGCAACCCGTGTTGCCTTTTAATATTGCTGATGATTTCTTTGTAGGATTTGCTCATAACTTAGATTATTCAAATTCAACGGCTCGTATTGAGCTAGAAGGAGTTGATCCATTTCAACCTGTAGGTTTTCAGCAAATCTACTTTAACCTCTTTAATGGTCCTCGAACAAATCTAACTCCCTATTATATTCATAAAGAATTTTTTGACAGTGATAATGTTGAAGATTTTGCCTTTGCTTCTGGTGTGTATAATAGCGCGACGAATTTATCCGTTTACAATCTTTATGTGTATTCTGGATCAACAGGCAATCGTATTTATGAAAAGTACTATCACATTGAAGAGCCTCTATTTGTAGGGGATGTTAATCACGATGGACAGCCAGAGGTCTTGGGGTATAGATACGACACTCGGTTGTACTATTTATTTACGATTGATCCTGAAAATCCAAATTATAGAGAGGATCTTAAACAAGATGAAAGGTTATACAAATATAGGAAAAATGGTCAAGAGTATGATATCACCAATTATCTTTACTATTACGGACGAATTCCAGATGTAAATGGTAATGGATATGATGAGCTACGTTTTATGGCCTACTACACGGCTCCTAATGGGCATCAAGATTTTATTGCGTTAATTGTGGATTCAAAAGATCTCGACATCAATAACCCTTTGTTTACATATGTGGAAGAGTACCCATTTAGTCAGGAAGAGCAAACTGTTCAGTGCTATAACAATCAAAACCTAAATTTTTGTAAATACAATGTGGCAATTGAGTACCGCGATAATCGACTTTATGTAACAGGTAAGGAGCAGCTGAAGGTATTCAGAAAACAAACTGATAATACTTTTGTGTTAGAAACAGCAACAAACTATCCACCTGGGTACAGAGCTGTACGGAATGATTATTATCGTCCTCGCAATGATATACAGTTTGATCAGAAGAGTTCGCCTAAGTTTATGATTCAATTGCAGTCTGTTGTTAACGGAGCTTTTAAAGCCCATGTTGCTTGGTATGATAGAGCTACAAATACTTTTGATTTATCTGTTACTAACCAAATACTTGAAATCACACAGTGTGGAAGTGATTGTTATATCTCGGACTATGAAGTTCATAAGAGGGATGGAAAAACATATGCCATTCTCAATGTTGGGCAACCCAACTACATGGGGCTTTATTATGTTCTAAATTTGACAGATAACACTCAGATCTGGAAAGGTCGCAACTACTCAGGAATTTGGACAAAACGGCTCTACCTCATACGTAAAAGAGAGTAACTCAGGTATAGCTTTTTTTTGAATTCGTGGATATTCTTCATGTTATGAATAGGTTAGCTCAAGAAAAAAGTCCGTATTTGCAACAACACAAAAATAATCCGGTAGATTGGTATCCATGGGGATCTGAAGCTTTTGAAAAAGCAAAAAAAGAAAATAAACCAATCTTTTTGTCTATCGGCTATTCTTCCTGCCACTGGTGTCATGTAATGGAGCATGAATCCTTTGAAGACCAGCAGATCGCGGACTATCTCAATCAAAATTTTATTTCAATTAAAGTAGACAGGGAAGAGCGCCCAGATGTAGATAGTCTTTATATGCTTGTTTGTCAGATGATGACGGGTCAGGGAGGATGGCCTCTCTCTATTTTTATGACATCAAGCCAGCAACCTTTTTTTGCTGGAACCTATTTTCCTAAAATAACAATGAATGGACGGCTTGGATTTATTGATGTTTTAAAGCGTATTCAGTATATCTGGTTACAGCAGAAAAAAGACCTTCACAATACAATTCAAAATATTGATGTTGCACTAAGAGAATCACAAAAGAATCTATCTGAACATATTCAAATAGAAGCTCTGATTGAACAAGCAACTCAAGATTTAAAAACACAATTTGACCCCCACAGAGGTGGTTTTGGCGTAAAGCCTAAATTTCCGTCACCCCATAAAATTTTATTTTTAATTGAGCAGTATCGTTGGACAAAAGATCCTGAGATACTTTCGATTGTTGATAAAACTCTCAGAGAAATGCATCGTGGGGGAGTTTTTGACCATATTCGAGGGGGATTTCATCGTTATTCTACAGATGAAAATTGGGAGTTACCTCATTTTGAAAAAATGCTCTATGATCAAGCTTTATGTGCCCGAATGTATTTGGAAGCTTATCAACTAACAAAAGTTGAACTTTATAGAACAGTAGCTGAAAAGATCATTCACTTTGTACAAATGTCTATGTCGGACGGTGGTGGGTTCTTTTCTTCTTTTGATGCGGATAGTGACGGAGAAGAAGGGGCGTTTTATACATGGTCTTACCAGGAATTGGAGAGTATTTTGTCCTCCCAGGAATTGTATCGACTGGAGCAGATGTTTGATATTCGGAAAGACGGAAATTTTTTGGATGAGGCGACCCATGAGCCTGTTAATAAAAATATTCTATTTTTGAAGAATTCAATTATAGGCAGCTCTAAGGATTATACTTCATTATCTGGTATTTTTGAGAAATTAAAGAGCATGGCTCAAAATAGAGTCCAACCTATGAGAGATGAAAAAATATTAGCAGATTGGAATGCTCTATTTATTCAAACTCTTCTAAAAGCCTATGATATTTTAGGAGAAGAAAAATATCTAAACTTGGCTGAACAATCTTTAGATTTTTATGAAAAGAATCTGATTAAAGAGGGTAGAATATTTCATAGAGTGTGCGATGGAGATATTCTAGAAAAGTCGTTTTTGGATGATTATGCTTTAGCAATTGGAATGTATCTTCAGCATTTTCTTGTGACATACAATGTAGATTCCTTAGAGAAAGCAGTTGATTTTACAGATCGAGTTATCAATGAGTATCTGGACAAAGAAGGCTCTGGTTTTTATTTAAGTTCAGAGTTCGATCAAGATGTTTTTATGCGTACGAAGGATTTTTATGACGGCGCATACCCTTCTGGGAATTCTTTTATGTATGAGAATCTTGTTATTCTTTGGAATATAACTGGTCAGTCTAAATATAAAAGCCAATTAGAGATTTTGCAGAAAAATCATGGGGCACATTTGTCTGCTTCGCCCACTGGGTTTGTCTATTTACTTCGGGCTTTATCTCTTTGGCATCGTGGAAGTTTAGAAATTCAAATTCAAGGTGAGTGGGATAAAAAATCAAGGGCAGAAATCGAGTCTATTGTAAGAGATTATTATTTGCCAGAGAAAATTATAAAAATAACCGATAGCGATAAGCCACAAATTCAAATTTGTCGTGGAATGTCGTGTGGTTTGCCTGTTTTGACTATTTTAGACTTTAAAAATGAATTAAGGAAGTTGTACTCCTCCTAGGTTTCTCATATGCTTTTGGCACTCGGGGGGGTATATGAAAATTGCTATTTTCTTTTTTGTTCTTATTTTACAAACATCTTTATCTTTTGCTCAAAATTGTGCAGGTGTAAAATCCTACGCATCAGCACAAGATTTTGTAACTCAAACATCCACAAACGAAATAAAAATCATGAGTTATAATGTGGAGAATCTATTTGATACGAAACATGATGAGGGGAGGGATGACTATGAGTTTCTCCCAATACGCCATCCTGAAAAAGCAAAGTGTGATTTTAAGCAGGGTTACTACAAACAGGTCTGCAAGACGCTCGACTGGACTGATGAGAAGGTTTATTTAAAGCTCAATCAAGTTCGAAGCGTTTTAGCAGCTCAAGGTGAGCTACCAGATATTTTGTCTGTTCAAGAGGTTGAGAATAGTGATGTTGTGAATATGCTAGCAGGTGCTCTTGGTTATGAGTATTACCTGCATACAACTGGTAATGATGATCGTATTGAGCTTGGTCTTATGTTCAATGAATCAAAACTGACATTTAAAGAAGCTCAAGAACTAATTATTGAATTTCCAAACGGCGTAGGAGTTAAGAAGACCAGAAATATTTTGGTTGTGCATTTTACACTTAAAAATGATCCCAATAAAATTTTGGCTGTTTATACAAATCACTGGCCATCTCAAGCTTCTCCTGCGGGGGCACGAGTTCAAGCTGCAGTCACCATGAGACAAGCCATAGATTATTATACAGATATGTATGGAGAGCAGAATTATCATGTTGTAGCGACGGGGGATTTTAATACTGTTGATCGCGATGTTCCTCATCCATTTCATACGGTTTTTTATGATCAATCCTGGTCAAATATGTTATTTGATTTGGATCATGTGTATTATACGGTTGGGTACAAAGAAGACCCTCAGCAAATGCATATGCGTATGCCTCCAGGAACATATTATTACGGAAAAGATAGAGCCTGGAACAAGCTTGATCATTTCTTTTTAAGTAGAAATTTATTAGATCGCCAGGGGATGGATGCTCAAACGGGATCTTTTAGAATTTTAGCACCTGATTTTATATTGGCTAGCTATGATGATAAAAAGTCTAACTTCTGTTACGATGGAGTTCCTTACAGATACGACCATTTTAGCAGCCAACCTGATACGGCTGGCTTCTCAGATCATTTTCCAATTTTATTTAAAATTAAACTGTAAGTCTGTATCCAACACCACGGATTGTTTCAATCGTATGTCCGTGGTCGTTGAGTTTCTTTCGAATCGCGCAAACGTGTACGTCAATAGTTCTTTGAGTCACGTTTGCTCCACCATTGATACGATTGATAAGATCCTCACGTGTTAATGTTTTTCCATTAGCAATAAATAGCTCTCTTAAGATATTAAATTCCATTAGAGTTGTGTCGAGTGGGCTATTTTTGACTTTAACTTTATAGGAGTTACAATCGATCATAAGATCATTCTTAACTAGGACTCCACCGGAGGCATCTTTTTGTAGTCCACGAGATAAAACAGCTTTAATGCGTCTTAATAAAATGCTGAGTGAAAATGGTTTTTCGACGTAATCATCGGCTCCTTTATCAAAGGCACTCATAATTGTTTCTTCTTGTGAAAAAGCTGTTAAAATCATAACTGGTGTATTCTTGGTTTCTGAATTTTCACGAATAGCCTTAAGAACTTCTAGGCCGTGAGTGTCTGGTAAACACTGATCTAAAACAACAAGATCGGGTTTGTAATCAAGTACTGTTTGCAGAGCGGTGTTACCTTCATGAATCGCTTGAGTGTGATAACCATTTTCAGCGAGTGACTGAGTGAGGTAATCTGCGAGCTCTACTTCATCTTCAATAATTAATATTTTCTGCATGATCTCTCTCCCGTGAGTCTTGATTCTTAGTACTGTTTAAGTGACACCCATATTAGAATAATGGGCTAATTGTCACTTTGTTAAGGTTAATTTCTTGTTAAAACACCTGTACAAGTATGGAAACACCCTAGTCCTTTGTCAAATAACCAGCGCTAAGTACTGGATTTTAAAGCTAATGTTGCGGTACGTGCAAAGATTAAAATACAATACGTAAAGAGGTTGCATCATGAAACTAGCCATCATTTTTATACTCTTATCCAGTGCGTTTACAGCGAATGCGGCATATATCGAAAAGATCAAAGGTAAAAAGGCGCTTATCTATTTGGACGGACTTCAGGTTCAAAAAGGTGATCTTGTAAATGCGATCGAAGATACAAACCGAAAAACCGTGGGTATTTTTAGAGTTACGACTGTTAAAGATGGAAAGGCTATTGGTCAACTTGTAAAGGGTAAGGCTCGCGTCCATCAAGAAATCACATTTCGAAAACAAGCTTTCCGCAGTACAGATAAGCCAACAGGAAGAGATGAACAAGTTGAAGAGGTTCCTAAGGCATTTAAATCATCATACGCAATAGGCGGAATGTTAGGCCTAGGGTTTGACTCCATGGATATAAAAATTGGATCTCCGCAGGAATCAGTTTCTCAGAGTGGCGTCGGATATAGTTTGAGTGCGGTTTTGGATTATAGATGGATTCCATTAATTTCTATCAGAGGCATGATCGGAATTGATCAATTCAAGGTTGATGGGACAGCTTCTCAGCCGACAACGCCTTGTTCAACTTGTAAGTCTGAAATCACGTATGTAACCTCTTTGGTTTGGGGGAGATTTCATATTACTCAATCTGATACGACTATATGGGTTGGGCCAGGTATGGGATATTTTATACCTACTACAAAAGATACAAATGCACTCGATTCATCTTCAATCAAAAATACATTTGTTTTTGGATTTGGAGGGGGAGTTGATCTTTCTTTAAATCAGAAGTTATCGATTCCAATTCATCTAGAATATGTGTTTTTAAATGATTCAGAAGATGTAAAAGCCAACTACTATGCTGTAAAAGCTGGATTGTTATTTAAGTTTTAAGTATCCTCACAACATGCAAACTTTTTTGATTAAAGATTCAACGCTAGTGCCCATGGTCCGTTCACATGAGTTTTTCAAAGCTGATTTGCTAATTGTGAACGGTCGAATTCACAGTATTGGTCATCAACTCAAAGCTCCAAAAGAAGCAATAGAAATAGATGCGACAGACTGTTTGACTCTGCCCGGGTTTATACAAGGTCATATTCACCTCGTTCAAAGTTTGCTGAGGCATCAAGCAGATGATTTAGAGCTTTTAGATTGGTTGAAAGAAAGAACGTGGCCTTATGAAGCATGTCTAGACTCGGAAGATGTGCACGCGGCTGCACAGCTAGGAATTGCAGAACTGCTTTTGGGGGGCACGACAACCATTTGTGACTATGGAACAACTCACTCTCATGAGGCGGTGTTCAAGGCCGTTGCAGATATGGGAATTCGATACATTGGTGGAAAAACCATGATGAACCAAGGGGAACTCGTTCCAAAGAGACTATTGGAAAGCACGGAAAATTCTCTAAGAGAAACCTATGATCTTGGGAAAAAATGGCATCGTCATAAAGATTTAATTTCTTATGCAGTCACGCCACGGTTTGCTGTGAGCTGTAGTTCTGATTTAATGAAGCAAGCGGCACAGATTGCTCGGGAGAATAATTGGTATTTGCAGACTCATTCAAATGAAAATAAATCTGAAATAGAACTTGTTCGAAAAATGACAGGGCTTAGTAATATTGATTTTTTAGAATCTGTAGGTTTTTGTGGAGAAGATACGATTCTTGCTCACTGTGTTCATGTTACAGAGAGTGAGTTGTCATCTCTTAAAAAGAATAAAACAAGAATTTGTCACTGCCCTGGTTCAAATTTGAAATTAGCTTCTGGAATAGCCGATATCCCTCGTTTTTTGGACGAAGGGTTAAGAGTTCTTTTAGGGGCAGATGGTGCTCCTTGTAATAATCGCCTGAGTGTATTTCACGAAATGACACTGACGGCAACGCTCCACAAAGTAAAATTTGGTCCGCAAGCAATGTCTGCATGGAAGACTTTGAGTTTAGTGACTCGAGAGGGTGCGGAGGCTCTTAGATTGGATTCAGAAATAGGAACGTTGGAAGTGGGAAAGAAGGCAGACATTGTTATAATGAAGAGAAATTCGGTCTCACTTTACCCGAGTGGAGATCCAGCTTCGCAAATTGTTTATGGAGCGCATCCTCAAGATGTTAACCATGTGTTTATTGATGGTATTCCCCAAGTCATGGACGGAGAGTTGCTCTCGAATTCTCTTCATGAGATTTTAAAAGAAGCAGAACGTTCATGGAATCATGTAGAAATGAGAATGAAAAAAAGATGATAAAGAATTGGCTTCGTAAAAAAATAATTGACCCCTTGATTCTCTTATTACAACAAGGAGTCACTGTTGAAAAACTATCGTGGTCATTAGCGGCTGGCCTTGTTTTGGGGTGTATTCCCATACTCGGGGTTACTAGTACATTGTGCTTTATTGTTGCCATAGTTTT